>JAAZAW010000398.1 GCA_012514125.1 Phycisphaerae bacterium
AGCCGGCTCGTTTTTTACCTTTGCGTTTCTTCGGCAGACTCAGGGACCGGGAAAGCCTTTGTTTTCCGGCAAAAGAATTTTATTTGCGAAGACAGATTCAGGGTTTAAAAGTATGGTGATATTAAAATAAACTCGCACCATGCGAATGTTTATTATGGGACGCAGTTTTGCAGAGTTTTTCCAGAACCTGAAAAGTCCATCGATAGGTTTTTCTTGAGGGATTTTCATCGAAATCTTCATTTTGGCCAATGAGTCAAGCTGTATTCACCTTATGGAACTATGGCTTAGTATTTAAGTCCAATAAAATTTCTCCATTCATTTTTTCAGTTTAGTGAGCGTTGTAAATAGGTCTTGTTTTGTCTTAAGCTGCCGGGCCTTATGAAGTGCAAGCCTTTAAATCCCGAATGATACTAATGAGAAAATTTATTTATGGAGAATGACTGCTTGAAATTTTCCAATTTGCCGGAGAAACCAGAGAAGGGCAGGTAATGCGATCCGCTCAACGACAATTTGTTTTGTCACAGGGGAGTTTGGCAGAGGGCTGTCCGCGAATGACGAAACCTCGCGTGATGACCTTTTCAAGTTTCTGCGCGATTTTCTTTTTGATGAGTGTGTTCGTCAATACTGCTTGGGCGATAGCGCGAGTGAATATAAACGAGTCGGATGGTTTTACCAGCGTTTCTGAGTCGGGGGTGACCGATACCTATACCCTTGTTCTGAACGATGCGCCTTCAAACAACGTAACCGTGACGGTTACTCCCGACAGCCAGACCGATCTGGGTGAGGGAGCGGGTGAAGCGATTTCCTTTGTTTTTAATGGTGGAAACTGGAGCAATCCACGAACCGTAACCGTCACCGCGGTCAATGATTCAATCGCAGAAGGTTCGCATCGTTCACGAATCACCCATACTGCTTCCAGTACCGACTGGGAGTATAACGGAATTGCCATACCGGATGTGATTGCCTATATTACCGATAACGATGTTGCCGGAGTGACGATCACGCAGTCGCTTGGCTCGACAGCCGTCAGTGAAGCGGGGGTGACTTCGGATGATTATACGATTGTTCTGGATACCAAGCCTACAGCCGATGTGGATATCACCATTTCAGCGGACTCGCAGCTTGATCTTGGAAGCGGCCCGGGTGTTTCCAGAACGATTAGCTTTACTCCGCTTAACTGGAACGTTGCCCGGACTCTTATCGTGACCGCGGTTGATGATGCGGTGGTGGAGGGCGACCATGTTTCTCTCCTGACTCATACCGCTTCAAGTGTTGATTTTCATTACAATAATATCGTCATTCAAAACGTCGCCGTTACGATAAGCGATAACGACGTTGAAGCAGGTGAGGCTTCTATCATTATTACCCAATCGGGTCATTTCACTTCGATTAATGAAGCAGGGCCGACGTCAGATACTTATACCATCGTTTTGGGGGCTGAACCGACCAATGATGTGATCATAACGATCACTCCTGATTCACAGGCAAGTCTCGGCTTGGGCGCAGGGGTGGCGATTACCAAAACTTTTACCCTTGCCAACTGGAACACGCCGCAAACCATTACTCTTACCGCCATCGATGACGATATCGATGAAAATACGCATCTGGCGACGATCGTTCACGCCGTAGCTAGTGCCGACAATCGATACGACGAACTGGTGGTTTCCACTATGACTGCCATTGTTCTGGATAACGATTCGGCGGGTGTCACGATAACGCAAAGTGACGGTGTGACTCATATCGATGAAACCGGTCCTGCCGGTGATACGTACACGATTGTGCTCAACACTCAACCTGTGTCAAATGTCGAGGTGACGGTTACACCTGACATGCAAAGTAATCTTGGTTTGGGCGCAGGTGTCGCGATAACAAAGACCTTCACTCCCGCCAACTGGAATGTTGCTCAAACAGTCACCGTCACTGCGGTCGATGACACTATTGCCGAAGGTCCGCATAGCTCGATCATCACTCATCGTCTTGTCAGCGCCGATTCGAATTATAATAATCTCATCGTTTTAAATGTTGTCGCTCACATCACCGATAACGATCTTGCAGGAATGACGATCACACAAACCGACGGTTCAACCCATGTCAACGAAACAGGCCCGACCAGCGATACCTACACCCTTGTTTTAAATTCACGCCCTACATCCAACGTCACCGTAACGATTACCCCTGATGGCCAGACCAATCTCGGTTCGGGCGCAGGTGTCGCGATAACAAAAACCTTTACTCTTGCCAACTGGAACGTCGCTCAAACGATTACGGTTACTGCGGTGGACGATACTGCCGCGGAAGGCGCCCACACTTCGACCATCACACATAGTCTTGGCAGTATCGATGTCAATTATAACGGTTTGGCGGTCCCGAATATCGTCGCACAAATCACCGACAACGATATTGCAGGGGTGACGATTGCCCAATCCGGCAGTTCCACCGACGTTAACGAAACAGGCCCTACGGATGACACGTATACGATCGTTTTAAATACGCCTCCAACATCGAATGTCTCTGTTCGCGTCACGCCGGACGATCAAACCGATCTTGGCGCCGGCGCCGCCACTGCCGTTACGCTCATCTTTACGCCCGGCGATTGGAATTTTGCTCAAACAGTTACCGTCACCGCCGTTGACGACACGATCGCCGAGGGAATGCACATCTCGACCATTACGCACAACCTGAGCAGTGTCGATTCGAACTACAACGGTTTGGCGGTTCCGAACCTTACCGTCCGCGTTACCGACAACGATGTCGCCGGAGTAACTCTCATCGAAACCGACGATTCGACCCAGGTCAGCGAAACAGGTCCGTCAAGCGATACTTACAACATCGTTCTCAACACGCCGCCCCAAGCCGCTGTTACTGTTACGATAACACCGGATTCGCAAACCGACCTTGGCGCAGGGGCAGGCGCAGCCATTACAAAAAATTTCACTCCAGCCAACTGGAACATCGCGCAAACTCTCACCGTTACCGCTGTTGACGATCTTGATCCTGAAGGTCTGCACGTTTCCAATATCACTCATACCGCGGTGAGTATCGACCCGGCTTATAACGGTGTGGCGATACGTAACCTCACCGTTCAAGTCATTGATAATGATTTGGCCGGTCTAACAATTACCGAAACAGGCAATTCCACCGATGTCAACGAGACAGGTCCGACCAACGACGCCTATGAGATGGTTCTCAACACGCCCCCATCCGGCGACGTGGTCATTACCGTAATTCCCGATAATCAAATTGATATCGGCGCCGGAAGGGGAACGTTCATCACGCTCACTTTCACGCCGGTGAACTGGAACGTCCCGCAGTCCGTCATCGTTACCGCTTTCGACGATAACGATCCCGAAGGTCCTCATATTTCCACCATCACGCATAGCGCCGCCAGCACCGATCCTAACTACAACGGATTGGCAATCAGCAATACCGTTGTCCACGTTGTCGATAATGATGTTGCAGGTATCACGCTGGCCGAAACAGGTTCTTCGACAACGGTGGCCGAAGCCGGCGAGACCATCGATACCTATACCATGGTTCTGAATCGTCCGCCGACGCAAGATGTGATCATCACCGCCACACCTGATTCACAGATCGATCTTGGCGCCAATCCATCTGTCCCTGTCACGTTGAATTTTACTCCGGATGACTGGAACGTGCCCCAGACAGTCACGGTCCGAGCCGTCGATGATGATATTGCCGAAGGCAATAAGGTTTCCATGATTACCCACAGCGTCAGCAGCACCGATCCGAATTACAACAATGCCAATATTCGAAGTGTTCCGGTAACCGTTATTGATGACGATGTAGTGGGGGCAACCATTGTCGAACTCGGCGGCGACTCAAGCGTCAATGAAAATGGTGCCACCAGCGACACCTACACCATCGTGCTCAATACCGAACCGTCTTCGATAGTCACACTGACGGTGACTCCGGATATTCAGACCGATCTCGGCGCTAACCCGGCCACGCCGATCACGCTGATCTTTACCCCCGGTAATTGGAACATCCCTCAGACCGTCACAATCACCGCGGTCGACGACGATATTGCGGAAGGCGCCCATGTCTCCCGCATTCATCATACAACCGTGGCTTCCGACCCGAATTACAACGGTCTTAAAATTCCGGATCTGGTGGTTAACATCGTTGACGACGATACCCTCGGAGTCACGGTCTGTGAGTCCGACAATCTCACTTCCATCAGTGAAGCCGGCACGACCTCCGATACCTATACGGTGGTCCTCAACACCTGTCCCTCCGCCGATGTCACCATCACCGTCACCCCCGATCGGCAAACCGATCTTGGCAACGGCTCAGGCGGTGCTGTCGATCTGCTCTTTACCACAGCCAATTGGAACGTCGCTCAAACTATCACCGTTAACGCCGTCGATGATCTCGACGCCGAAGGCGCTCATATCTCCACCATCACCCACTACGCCTCAAGTCTCGATTCAACCTATAGTGGTATCGCGATTCGAAACGTCACTGTTCATATCGCCGATAATGATATCGCCGGTGTCAGTATTATCGAGTCCGGCAATTCTACCGATGTTTCGGAAGACGGCCCATCTTTCGATACCTACCAGGTCGTCCTGAACTCGCCGCCAACGCTCGCAACTATTACCCTCACCGTCGATCCTGACAATCAAACCGACGTTGGTGCCGGGGCCGGTATGCCGATCACCCTGACATTTAATTCCACCAACTGGAATGTCCCGCAAATTGTGACCGTTACCGCCGTCGATGACGCTGTCGCGGAAGGTCCTCATACTTCGACCATTACCCATACCGCTGTGAGCACCGACCCTAATTATAACGGTATCGTCATTTCATCCGTCCTTGTCAACGTTACCGACGATGACAGTTCCGGTGTCCTGATCAATGAACCCAACGGCTCAACCCTGATCAACGAACAAGGCCCAACTTCCGATACCTATACCGTGGTTTTGAGTATCGCACCGACCTCGAATGTAACCATCACCGTAGACCCCGATGCGCAAAGCGACCTTGGTTCAGGCCAGGGCAATGCCATTAATTTGATCTTCACTCCCGGTAACTGGAACGTCCCGCAAACCGTCACCGTCACCGCCATAGACGACACCGCAGCCGAAGGTGCGCATACCTCCGTCATTACTCACACCGCCACCAGTGCCGATCCGAATTATAACGGTATTTCCATTCGTAACGTCACCGCCGGTGTCGTCGATAATGACACGGCGGGTGTCTCAATTTCTCTCACCGGTAATTCGACACAAATCAGCGAAATTGGTCCGACCAGCGACACCTATTTCATCGTTCTGGACATTCCGCCCACCTCCGATGTCGCTGTCACTGTCGATCCCGATCTTCAAACCGATCTGGGCGCCGGTCCGGGTTCCCCCATTGTTTTAACCTTCACTCCCGCCAACTGGGACGTGCCTCAGACAGTAATTGTTACCGCCGTTGACGATGAAATCGCCGAAAGTGCCCAACACACCGGAACCATTATCCACACCGCGGCCAGTGCGGATCCGAACTATAACCGAATTACCATCAACTCTGTAATCGTCATCATTCAGGACAACGATACCGCCGGTGTTAATGTCTCCGAGTCAGGTCAGTCTACTCATGTCGCAGAAGGCAACCCGGCTGTCGATACCTGCACGGTCACCCTGAACACACCACCTGTCGCCGACGTTATGATTACGATTGTCCCCGATAATCAGATCGATCTTGGTGCCGGTCCCGGACAATCGATTCAACAGGTTTTCACTTCCGAAAACTGGAATCAGTCTCAAACCGTAACCATCACCGCCGTTGATGACTTATTCGCCGAAGGCGCTCATCAATCCACGATTTCATGTTTTTCCATAAGTGCCGATCCGAATTATAACGCCATTGGGATCAGGCCCGTTATCGTCAATATCACCGACAACGACATTGCCGGCGTCGCCATCATCGAATCAGGCGGTTCAACCCATCTCAACGAGTCCGGCGTTTCATCTGACATCTATACCGCGGTCTTGACCTCAAAACCAACCGCCAATGTCACCCTGATTGCCTGGCCCGACAAACAATCTTCTCTTGGCCAGGGTCCGGGCGAATCCATAAACCTGACTTTCACCCCTGCCGACTGGAACATCCCGCAGACCCTCACTCTCAGCGCCATTGACGATCTTGCCGCTGAAGGTCCGCATCGCTCCGTCATCGTTCACACTGTCGTCTCAACCGATCCAAACTACAATAATATTTCCATCCGCAACATCATCGCTGAAATCACCGACAACGATATCGCCGGTGTGAGCATCACGGAATCCGACGCCGCAACCTTGATAAGCGAGCAGGGCACTACCGACACCTATACAATAGTTTTAAATACACTCCCTGCCGGCGATGTCTTTATCACCATTACCCCCGATCAACAATGCGATCTTGGCGCAGGTTCCGGAAAAAGCGTCCGTAAAATCTTTACGCCCGCCAATTGGAATAATCCCCAGACCATCACGGTTACCGCCTTCGATGATCCCGTCGCCGAAGGCCGTCACACCGCAACGATCACACATATTGTCGCCAGTGCCGATCCGCTCTATAACGGCCAGGCTGTTCGAAACGTCACTGTCACCATCGACGATAACGACACCAGCGGCGTGAGTGTCATCGAATCCGACAAAATCACCCGCATCGAAGAAGCCGGCACACTCGTCGATACCTATCAAATCGTCCTGAACACCTCGATCACAGGCCGAATCACCATCGTCGCTTCACCCGATTCCAATCTCGATCTTGGCAAAGGTCCGGGACGGCCCATTTCACTGGTCTTTACCCCAGCCGATTGGAATGTGCCGCAAACCATAACAGTCAAAGGCTTCGACAATATCATTCCGCAGGGATTGCATTCGGCGACGATTCGCCACACCGCTTTCAGTATCGACGGCAGTTATAAATGGAACGATATTGCCGACGTCACTGTATACATCGATGACGACGATGAAGCCATATTCCCCTGTACCTTCGGCGGAATCTTCATCATCGCAACTTTGTTCCTCATGAGTCTGATGTTCGCAACCCCCATGAAAATTACCCGAAATGGTCCTCATGCCTGTCTCAAAGACTAGCATTTTTTAATCATAATAATCGTCCGGTTCATCTTCCGGCGAAAAGTCACTCTCATCGAGTTCTCGCCGCTCTCGCCGCACTCGACGATGCCTCAGCGAACGAATAAATCCCATAACGCACAGCCCGCCGCCGATCAGCACTCCCAATCCCGCAAGATATGGTACTGGAACCATGGCCCCCCCAAATGCAATCACCAGTCCAAGTCCCACCAATATCCGCCCGCGTAAAAGAACCCGGGAATTTACACAATAGGGACACCGCAAAATTTCATTCACCTCTCGGCATTCTGATGCCTCAAAGCTTTCTCCACATTGGGGACAAAAATAAGCATCCATTTCGTTTTCACCTTTCATGGCTCTGTTGAAAACATTCGATTAATTCGGTCGCTGAGCTTGTCGAAGCGACAGGGCGTTCGTGAAAAATGACCCTTCGACAAGCTCAGGGTCCGAATCTTCTATCGTTTCAACAGAGCAACCTTCCATGCCAATCGATTTCATGTGAATTCAACCTCATCTTACCTTACCGCCGTCAATTTTTCATGCCTTTGCATTTTTCAAATACACTTTTCCAGGATAGTGTGGTATATTCCTTCACAAAATTAAATATAACTATAAAAAGTTGTACAAACAATTAACATGGAGAAAATCATGACCACTGGCTTGACATGGAACCCTGCGAATACACCTGAAAAGATACAAGTAGCGTTGCGAACACTCACCGAAGAATATCCGCTTGCGGAAACGGACTCAGGCAATCCATCGCTTGTCTTTAAACCCCTTATCGCAGAAAAACGCACCTGCCATGTTTCACGACAGAGCGGTAATATCGTCATCCAACATTCCGATCTCGCTTCTGCTCTGCGTGGAGTCGGCGCCGCTCTGGCCGGTCTCGATCACGTTGCCGAAGAAACGCCCTTTACCTCCTTCGGCATCATGCTCGACTGTTCCCGCAACGCCGTCATGAAAGTCGGCCACCTCAAAAAATGGCTCCGAAAACTCGCACTCCTGGGCTACAACCAGGCCATGCTTTATACAGAAGATACCTACGAACTTCCCGACGAACCGTACTTCGGCTATCAACGCGGCGCTTATTCCGCCGACGAAATTCGTGAACTCGATCACTACGCCGCCAATCTCGGCATCGAACTGATCCCCTGCATCCAAACCCTGGGCCATCTTTCCCAAATCCTCAAGTGGTCCGCCTATGAAAATGTCAAAGATACCTCCAGCGTCCTTCTCGTCGATGAAGAAAAAACCTACGTCCTCATCGAAAAAATGATCAAACACGCCGCCGATAATTTCAAAACCCGACGCATTCATGTCGGCATGGATGAAACCCATGATCTTGGTCGAGGCCGATTCATGGATCTCTTCGGCTATGAACGAGGCTTCGAAATCTTCAATCGCCACCTTGCAAAAGTCACCGAAATCTGCAAAAAATACAACCTCAAGCCCATGATCTGGTCCGACATGTACTTTCGCATGGGCAGCAAAAATATGGACTATTACGACAAAAATTGCGTCATCCCCGATGACGTCAAAAAACAAATTCCCTCCTCCGTCGAACTGGTCTATTGGGATTACTATCATGACAACGAAGAATTCTATCTTGATTGGATCGCCCGACATCGCGCCCTGGGCTTCGAACCGATTATGGGTTCGGGCGTCTGGACCTGGGCACATCTCTGGTATGGCCGCGACATCACTGAACGAACAGCGGGACCCTGCATCCAGGCCTGTCGAAAGGTCAATGTTAAAGAAATCTTCTTCACCATGTGGGGCGACGACGGCGCGTTTTGTGAATACGATTCCGCTCTCGCAGGCTTGGCCTGGGCCGCGGAATATTCTTATGCCGAAAAGATAAATATCGAAAATCTTTCCGCACGTTTCGCCGCCGTCTGCCACGCCGACTACAACGAATCTCTCATCCCTTCCGATCTTGCCGTCAATCTCGGTTGGACCGGGGTCTATGAAATTCTCTGGGACGACCCCCTTTTGGGGCTCTTCTGGCATAACGCCAAATTGCGGGTCCCTGACCTCTGGACCGACAGCGTCGAACGCTATCGTCGGATGCGCGAAAAACTCGAAAACATCAAAATCAAATCCACCGACGGCGGCGACTTACAATACGCCCTGGTCCTGGTGAAATTCCTGGAGAAAAAAGTTCAACTGGGACTCAAACTCGACAGCGTTTACCCCAGCCGCGATAAAGCAGGCCTCAAAAATGTCCTCGATCAAATCCCGTCGCTTCTCGAAACGTTGGATGCTCTTGACGCCGCTTTCCGAACTCAATGGCTTCGCCGAAATAAACCCTTCGGCCTTGAAGTCATCCAGATTCGTTTGGCCGGTATTCGCCGTCGCTTCCTCGAACTCGCCCAACGCATCGGCGAACTCCTCGAAGGTAAAATCACCAGTATCGAAGAACTGGAAAATCGCCCCCAAATTCCTTTGTCGGCAATTTCAGGCGTCTACCATCGACTGGCGACTGCGTCGGATCACATTTAACCGATCTGTTATACGGAATTGACTTATTGAATGCGCGGTACTTTAATGTCAATAAACTATTTCAGGCAGTATGAGCTTCGAAATCGGGATATCGTGACATTAGCCCCCGCGCACGAAGTAAATGGAATTAGTA
>JAAZAW010000087.1 GCA_012514125.1 Phycisphaerae bacterium
CAAAAATCCTATCAGCACCGCAGCCGGATAAATCAACGGTGAAACATGATGTCCCAACACGTTCGCTTCGTCAAACGCCCTGCTCAAATGATGAAGAACGAAAAAATCCCGCGCGAAGTCTTTGTGAAGCCTCATCATATAAATAAACCACGGGCCGGCAATGGCGATGATTATCGCCATCCCGATAATCGGACGCATGTGCGTGACGACCTTCCATTCGTTTCGCCGCGTCAGCCATTGCCACGTCAGAAAAAATAAAAGGATCAGCCCCGGAATGATCAGCGAGATCGGACCCTTCGTCAAAACGCCAAGGCTCAAAATCGGGTACACCAGCAAATACCAGTGGCTTGATTCCTGAGATTTATATCCTCTTAAAAATGCCCATATCGCCAGGGAAATAAAAGCCGTCAGATAAATATCCACGTGAACCAGACGGGAAAAACCAAACATGACCAGCGAAGTTAAAAGTCCTCCCGCACTGATAAGTCCGATCACGTGATTAAACAAAGTAGCTCCGATCAGATACGTCGCCAGCAGGGTCAGCAATGCCCCGATCACCGGAACGATCCTTACGGCAAAATGAATGTTGTCCAATCCCAGAATCTTGAGCGAACCCGCGGTAAGCCAGAAATACAACGGCGGTTTATCGGGAACATACCGGTCGCCAAGCCGAGGCTCGAGATAATTCCCTTGTTCGACCATGTTCATACTGATGATCGTATTTCGGCTCTCGACCGGATCGGTCAGGGGCAACGAACTGATTCCCCCGATAAAGACAATCGCGGCAAGAACAAGCAGCAAAATCACTTGCAACGCCTGACGCTGAACGGATTCCGAAAAACCGGTGTCATATTTGAAATTCAATGGGTGCATGCTGAAAAATCAACTCCTCAGTTAGACGAACTCCACCGGAAGGGCGGAAGGAATCAGACGGTTCTTTTCGGCGCGTGAAAAAAGCTCCACGATCGCCTGTTTGCCCTCCTCACCGTAATCGAGGGTCCACTGGTTGACGTACATGTTGACAAAATCGCCGACCTGCTCGCGGCTCATGTGACGCGAAAAAGTCATGGCGTAATCGACGGCTTCGTCGAAATGATCCAGACCGTAGCCGATACTTTCATGAAGAATTTCCGAAAGGTCCGTGATGGCTTTTTTGCCCAAAGACCGTTTGATGACGTTTCCGACCAGCGGCAACGGCAACGCCGTTTCCTGCCGCCACCAAACCCCCATATCGACGATCTTGTGAAGACCAAGTTCCGGATAACTTAGCTGTCCCTCATGAATCATCACCCCCGCGTCGACAATGCCGTCGGCCACCTGATCGGCAATATGATCGGAAGGAACCGTGACATAATCAAAATCCCCCAGAATCAAACGCAACACCAAAAACGCCGTCGTCATTGTCCCTGGAACGGCGATTTGTTTATGGGCCAACTCTTCCAGCGTCATCGGTTCACGGGCCACAACGATAGGACCATAATCAATCCCCATGCTCGCCCCGCAGGTCAACAAGGTATAATTTGATTTAATATAAGCATAAGCATGAATGGATATCGTGGTGATATCCAGTTCCTGACGCATGGCGCGTTCATTGAGCGATTGGGTGTCCTGAAAAATACGACGAATTTGATATCCCCGTGTTGAAACCTTCTCATTGATCAGGGCATAAAACATGAAGGCTTCATCCGCATCAGGACTGTGTCCCAGCAAAATTTCATTGTTTGTCATGATTATGCTCCATAAAATATATGTTTTCCAGATGACCTTATTATAAACGGAAGAATCAACCAGAGCAAAAGCTTTAGGAGTCACCCAATGGCAAAAAAACCAGGAAGTTCAAAATCGCCTTCACGTATATCCCGCCCAACGAAAAACAGATTCGAACACGCCGGCACCTATGTCGCCAATCCGGCTCAGGTGGGAGGAATTGAATTGTTCTCCATGATCAACGGTCCGGGAACTCCGAACCGTGTGGCTTGGGTCAATACAGGCTCGGGACTCAATTACAAAGTCGTCATCGATCGCGGTCTTGATATCGCGGACGCCTTTTACAACGGAATGTCGCTTTCCTGGTTGTCGCTTTCGGGAATTAATCGTCCCGAAATGAGCCGAAACCATGGCGGGGACTGGCTTTGGGGCTTTTATGGCGGTATGGTCGTTTCCTGCGGACCTTCGTCTGTCGGATCGCCGGGCGTGGATGAAGGACAGGAACTTTCACTCCACGGACGACACTCGAACCTCGCGGCCACCGTCGAAACCGTGATCAATCCCGATCCGTTGCTCGGGAAAAACCAGATGAGCATCACCGGCATCGTTCGAGAAGCCAAACTCTTTGAACCGAATATCGAACTTCGCCGAACGATTCGTTCGGAGCTTGGAATTCCCGCGATCGAAATCGAAGATACCTTTATCAATCGCGGCACACAAAAAACCGAACATGCCTGGCTGCTGCATATCAATCTGGGCTATCCGCTGATCGAAGAAGGAGCCGAAGTCCTCTTCCGCGGACAGGTTACCCCCCTGCCAAATGCGACAGACTATTTTCAAAAACGTGATTTCCGCGTTCTGCCCGCACCCATGCACGAACACGACCTGGCCGAAGCCGTCGCCTACATCGATCCCGAAACAGATCGCGACCAGATGGTGCATTGCGGCGTTATTAATAATAAACGCCAAATGGGTCTTAAGCTGAGCTTTTCCAAGCGAGATTTTCCGCGATTTGCGAATTGGCACCATTTCGGTACGATGGGCCAATACGTCATGGGAATCGAACCCGCCAATTGCGGTGTGGAAGGCCGGGCAAAAGATCGCCAGCGCGGCTGGCTGAAATTTCTCAAACCGGGCGAGAAGAAAAATTATCGATGCAAAATACAAGTTCTCGACGGTCCCGAAGAACTGGCCGAATTCAGAAAACTCGTAAAATAAACAATTTTATTCTTAATAAAATACTTATAATACAGAAGAGACTTATTTTTGCGCCTTGCTGGAACGGTACAACCTCTTTCACAGGGAAGAACCGTAAACGCCACACCCAAACCTTTTACCCTTGGTGCACAAATTAAATTGTTTTGGTATAATACGCTTTTGATTTATACGGAATTGACTTATTGAATGCGCGGTACTTTAATGTCAATAAACTATTTCAGGCAGTATGAGCTTCGAAATCGGGATATCGTGACATTAGCCCCCGCGCACGAAGTAAATGGAATTAGTA
>JAAZAW010000088.1 GCA_012514125.1 Phycisphaerae bacterium
GTTCCGCAAAGTCTGATCGAGGTGATCAAACAGGCGAGACTGGACCGTGCGGAATACAAACCCGGCGACACAGCGAGAGTGGATATGATCCTGACGCGGATGCGTGGCCCGGAGTTTGTGCATACGGTGGAATTTACCGTACCGGACGATTTGCCGGATGGAAGTTATTCGCTGTCGGTGGGTGGTTTGCAGACAGCCATGCGTGCGGATCGACAGAGCAATCCGCATTTGTACAAGCCTGATACGGTGAACGACCTTTACAACATGATCAAGCGGGTGCTGACGTTCCGGTCGGATCGATTTTATCTGGCGTTGGATTCTCGTGAAACGGGACTGGGCGTGCGGCGTCATGGTTTGAGCAATCTGCCGAGTTCCAAACTCAGCCAGCTTGAGCAGGCGGACCCGTCGTTGACACAGAAATTTACGACGATGCGACTTGAACAGGTCGCGGATAAATACGTGGTATCGGGCAATTCACAACTTCAGTTGGTTATCGCGAGAAACAAATAACATTCAGGAGACATAAAACGATGAATTGGCAAAAATGGACCCTTCTTGCAATTGCGATTACGACAACCACCGCTGCAATGGCGGTGAAGACGAACTACTGGACGGACTCTCAAAGTACGCAATTCAAGGCGGGAAAGACCGAAAACGTCGTGATCAGCAATTTTAATCAGATCACGCTTGGATCCGCGACGACGGAGCTTCTGTCGGGACGAACGGATACGAGTCTGATTTTCGATATCAAGGTTCGCACCGACGGCGCGATACTGGCGGCGACGGGTTCCGAGGGGCGGATATTGATTTATCGTAACGGGAAATGGGAGATTTTCTACCAGGCGGACCAGCCTTATGTTTTTTCATTGGAAATCGACAAGAGCGGCAAGATTTATGCGGGAACCGGCGGCTCGGTGGGCAAGGTGATCGAACTGAGTGCCAACGGCAGCGAATCGAAGACGATCTTTACGAACGAAAAGATTCAGTATATCTGGAAGCTCGGACTTTTAAGCGATGGTCGAGTGGCGGCTGCGACGGGGCCGAACGGTAAGCTGTTCCTGATCGACAAGACCGGCTCGAAAGAAATCTTTTCCTGCAAGCAGAAAAATCTTCAGGCGATGGCGGTGGGGAAAGACGATACGATTTACGTGGGTACGGATTCCGATGCGATTATTTACAAGATCGAACAGCATAACGGCGAATTTGTAAGCCGAGCGATTTACGACGCGAAGGAAAAAGAAATCAGCGTTCTGGAAATAGATTCGCAGGGTAATCTGTACGCAGCGACAGCGTCGGGGATTCAGGGCAAGGATCAGGCGAAATCGTACCTGACCAAGCCCAAGGGCACACCTGTTTCGACGAGTCAGGCGGCTTCTACTTCGTCGGCGCCCGCCACGACGCAGGATGCCCCGGATACAGTGGTTGACGGCCAGGAGAAAAGTACTCCTGCCGCCCCGCCGATGCCTCCGATGATGATGCCGGGAATGCCTATGATGCCTGGAATGAACGGCGGTGGTCCGTCCGAGGGACCTGGTCCGATGGGACAGAACAACGTGGTCTATCGGATCGACAAGATGGGGTTTGTGACGGAAATTTTCCGGGACAAAGTCGATATCAACTCGATGGTGCTCGATCAGGGAAATCTGTATCTTGGCACGGGGCCTGAAGGCTGGCTGTTCAAGGTCAATCCATCGACCGAAGAGGTCGTTCTTTTATTGAAAACCGAGACAAAAAACATCAACGCCATCGAATTTGATGCCGACGGCTCGATGCTGCTGGGCACGGCGACGCCGGCCAAGGTGGTGCGGATGGAGACGAAACCGGCGATGAAGGGAACCTTCACCAGCAAGGTTTTTGACGCCGGTCAAATTTCACACTGGGGCATGATCGATGCGACACCGGCCAACGTTGAATCCGCCGGTTGCTGCGGTACGATTCAGACGCGATCGAGCGTAATCGCCAATCCGGACGATCCGGGCTGGTCGGCATGGTCGTCGGTATCGGACATCAAGACGCCTTCACATATTAACTCGCCGGCGGGACGCTATTTCCAATATCGAATCACTTTTGAAACCCAAAATGGGACTCCGGCGATTATTAATAAGGTGCAGATATCCTACATGCAGGATAATCGCGCCCCGCAGGTCAGCGAAGTGAGCGTTAACACCGGTCAATCCGGCACATCGGGGCCTGAGACGTCCGGCGGTGGCAATGAAGGGTCTTCGGAAGGCCCGTCGATGCCCCCTGTCATGCAACCCGGCGGCAAAAAAGCCAACAAGCAATTCCGTTTTACCTGGAAGGCCGGCGATCCTAACGGCGACCAGATCCGTTACAACGTTTTACTTCGTCGAATTCCAAGCCCCTATTGGGTCGAATTGCAAAAGGATTTCTCGGCAACCCTGATGACGTGGGATTCGCAAAGTGTTCCCGACGGACGATATGAATTGAAGGTCATCGCCAGCGACCGACTTGACAACCCTGTGGGCATGGAGCTGTCGGGGGCGAGAGTTTCCGATGCGTTCATTGTGGACAATACACCGCCGGCGATTCACGATTTGAAATGTTCACTGACCCCCGAAGGCCATGTGCTCATCGAAGCCAACCTCGTCGATGAACTTTCGGAAATCAGCGGCGCATGGGTCACCGTCAACGCAAGCAAGGATTGGCAGTACCTGGCTCCGGCGGATGAGCTTTACGACAGTAAAACGGAACGTCTTGAAACAATTCTGCCGATTCCGGAGAAGGACAAACCCATCATGATCACCATCAAGGTAGATGATCGGGCAGGGAATACAGGTTTCGGCTGGCAACTCCTGGCGGAGTAGTCTGAGTTCTGAAATTAGCAATCACGTGGAAAGAAAACGCATCAGGCGGTCGTGCCATTGCGAGGTGATTTTTTCTTCGAGAGAGATTGGCGATTCAAAGACCTCCAGGCAGATCGAGCCTTTATAGCCGACCTCGTTCAGGGCCTCGAAAATGCTTTCCCAATGAGCGTTTCCGGTCATCGGGAGTAAATGCCGATCGGCTTGACCGTCGTTGTCGCTGGCGTGGATGTAGTGAATGAACCCTTTCGTCGCCCGAATCTGGTCGGCAACGAATTGGTCGGTTCGCATGTTCGCGTGGCCAAGGTCCAGACAGATACCGACATGGGGCGATTGAAAACTTCGGACGTCTTGCGAGAGTGTTTCAAGAGTGCCGCCATAGTTATAGGTCGGCGGCAGATTTTCCAGCAAACCGCACAGGTCAAAATCTTCCATGATACGGACAAGACGTTCCATGGATCGCAAAAAATTATCCCTGGCACCTGCAAGGGCGATTTGAGAAGCGGCGGGATGGATGATCATCAGGCGCACACCGAGGTCGCGAGCGAATTCGGCTTCACGGGCGAGAATGTCCAGCGCCAATTGCCGCTGTGAGGCGGATTCACCGGCGAGATCGATCTGTGAACCGAAAGCGCCGTGATAGCAATCGGTGTTCAACTGGTAATCGGCGAGAATCCGGTGAACCTGGGAACAGGGCAATTTGACGAGCTTATCGCGAACGACATGAACCGTGTCGATCCCAAGTCGGGAAACGAACGGAAAAATACCAACCTGGGGAAAATTATCGAATCCCACGGGGCAGATCGCAGTCAGTTTCATTCGAGGCCACTCCAGCGTCCGGAAAAAATCACCCGGGTATTCGTCCTAATTGTTCTGGTGATCGCACAAGCGACGGCGGATAAACTCTGCGCGAAGTTTACTTCGCAGATCGCTGTCCATTCGTTTGGCGGAGATGATCTGCAAATGCGCAGGCTGTGAAGACAGGAACAGATCGTTGATCGTTTCAATATCCACATCGTTAATCAGCCCCATGTTGAGTCCAAGACGAATATACGACAGCAGCGTGAGGGTTTCCTGTGTGTTGATCGTTCGGGCATACTTGAGCATGCCGATCGCACGCCAGACTTTATCTTCGACCAAGGCCGGTTTTTCTCGTCGCAACAATTCCCGGGCGCGAAGCTCATAATCGGAAATTCGGGGGACCACCGTGGATCGGAAATCTTCGACAATTTCCTCTTCGGTTTTGCCGAGGGTGCATTGGTTGGAAATTTGATAAAAATCGCCGGTCGCCTCGGTGCCTTCACCGTAAAGACCGCGAACCGCCAGCCGCATATCACGGGCGGCGCGGAAGACACGTTCGATTTCACCGGTAATCTTGAGGGCGGGCAGGTGCATCATGACGGAGACACGGATGCCCGTTCCGACGTTGGTCGGACACGCGGTCAGGTAGCCGAATTGTTCATGATAGGCGAATTCAAGTCGGTTTTCGAGCTGATCGTCCAGGCAATTGAGCCGTTGCCAGATTTTATCGAGCTGGAACCCGCCGCCAAGAACCTGCATTCGCAGATGATCTTCTTCGTTGACCATGATGGAGACGGTTTCATCCGCGAGTAATGCCACGCCCCGCGGTCCTTCGGTATTGGCGTGTTGACGTGAAATCAGGTGGCGTTCGACAAGCAATTCCTTTTCGAGCGGCCCTAAATTTTCAAGCTCGACGTAAAAATAGTCTTTGGCCAACTCACTGCCGTTGAGAGCGGTCATCACCAGGGATTGAATTTCCGATCGTTCGGATTCGGAACATCGATTCAGAAACGGAAATCCGCAGAGATTTCTCGCCAGACGAATTCTGGAAGAGATCACGATGCCGTCGTCGGTCTCGCGGGTCTTCAACCATTCACCGCGTCCTGATACTAATTCTGTCACGTTGTTCATTGTCGTTCCAACCCTTTGATCTGATCGCGTAAATTCGCGGCCCGTTCGTAATCTTCAAGGTCCACCGCGTCCTGAAGTTCTCGCGTAAGCCGCATCATCGCATGCTGGCGTTTATGTTTGTTTTCTCTGCCGCCGGGAATCTTTCCGACATGCTGGGTTCGCCCTTCGTGTGCTTTTTCCAGCAAACCCGCCAGAGGCGTCTTGAAAGCTTCATAATCATTGGGACAGCCCAGAAGTCCGCCGTTGCGAAACTGCAAAAACGTCATACCGCACTCGTCACAGGTCAGTTGAGACGTTTCTTTCACCTCCGGCTGAGACATGACAAACTTGGCCATGATTTGCTGGACATGCCCTTTGATGGGCACGTGTCCGATTGAACCGGTGATACCATCCATGGCTGCACACTGTTCGCACAGATGCTTTTCCTGTTTTTCGTTATTGATAATTTCCGTCAGATGGACCGTCGCGGCATGTTTTTTACACTTCTGGCATAACATAAACCATTCACCTTTCGCCACTGATTCGCCCGGGCATCATTCTATTTTCCGCCTGGAGCGAATCTCGTATCGCTGTACGCTGATATATACATGATCATATTCATCTGATGCCAAAACGTCAACTTAATTGACAAATTCAAATCATGGCACCATGATTTTTGCGTTTCTTTTGACCTTAAAAAGCGAAAGGAACCTTGGATATTCCTCACTTTTTTAAATTCAATGATTATCGGACATCATGCGATTATTCCCTATCAGGATTGTCCGACCTGGCGAACCTTGACGAGTTTTCCTTTCATCGCCGCTTCGTTTGCCGCGAGACAGGCATAGGCACTTTGAATACCGGCGCTGATGGGAGTCTTGGATTTTTCTGTGCCGTTGATCACGTTGATAAAATTACGAGCCAATTCCAAATCACCGCCGAAATGGGGCATGTTACCGTCGGCCTTGATCGTATCGGAAAACGGGGCGTGATGACGAACGCGACGAAGCTCATTTTTAAACCAGTCGAAAGAAACGGTTCCCTGATATCCGCTGATGGTTGAACCGCGTTGTCCGGAATCGCGGCGGGAATAGAAAACCTGCGTATAGACGCCGTGAACGCCGGAGGCGAATTCGAGCAAGGCACTGGATGAATCCTCGTTCATCCCCTCCTGGGGATTCCCGCAATCGACACCGTAAACACACCAATGATCTTCCGACACACCGCCGGACATATTGTGCTGACGATTTTCCGGACTTTCAAGACACGTTTTCGCTTCCCGACATTTCGAGCAGGTCAGACCGGCTTTTTTCTTTCCGCCGAAAACCCGGCCGCGGGTCCACATCGCTCCGACACGAACGATATTCGATCCCATCAGATAGCTCATATAGTCCAGATCGTGCGTCGCCTTTTGCAGGAAAAGCCCCTGTGTGGATTCATAATCCCGATAAAATTTATCGAAATAAACCGTCCCGTAGGGAACATAGTTGACACCGAGGATGTGCTCCGGACTGCCGACGGCGCCTTCTTCGATATATTGACGAGTAAGCATACAAAGCGGTGAAACGCGAAGCGGAAAGCTCACGACAACCGGACTCCTGGATTTTTCAAAGGCCTTTTCGAGATCGGTGGCCTGTTTCATCGTCACCGAGACCGGTTTTTCGAGAAAAATCGGCAAACCATACTGAGCGGCTTCGATGGCGATGGGCGTGTGAAGCCGACAGCGCGTGCCGATGGCAATGGCGTCGAGTTTCGCCTTCGAAACCATTTCTTTCAAATTTTTATAAAACACCCCATTTTCTTTATCGCAATCGGCAAGCCGCGTGCGAGCGCTTTGTTCGTTCGGATCGACAATTCCCACCACATGCAAATCCGGAGCAATGCTCTGCATGACGCTATTGATTAAACCGGAAATCCTGTACCCAAAACCCACTACACCTAAACGTATCATCTTAAAACCTCTATCTTTGTGAAAACTTTTGTTACAAAAAAACAAATTTATAATATTGAATTTTATACACCATGGCAACAAAAATAAAAAAATGCTTACAAACCTGAACTATGGATAGTGTCTGCCCAAAATTTCTGGCGTCAGGCGACGTTGGCTTTTTGATACTCCCAATAGGTCTTCCACTGATGACTCTGTCGGATAGCGGCTAACGCCATCATCGCTTCCGCCGCAGGCTTATCCCACCGCCGTCCGCCGCCCTTGAGCCGGCTCGCCAGGGTCTTGCAGAACGACTCCGTCGGCCCCGAACCGATCTCATACCCCTTCGCACGGAATTCCGGATAACCCAGCATTGCCAGCCGAGGGGCCACATACGTTTCCAATTGAGACAACGCCGCTCGTGCCCACCGCATATTGATGCGTCTGCGACGGATCGTAAAACGCCACCAGTTTGAATTCCTTGTACGCCTGGTCCGATCCCTGACGCTTGCGCCCTCGGCGATGTTTCTTTCTGGACCAGGCCTTCCGACCCGCACGACGATTGGCCCGACGCTTTTCCTTTTCCACCTGCGTCACCATCGGAATCAACACCCCGTCCGCACCCGTAATCACACAACTCGATGAATCCGGGGACTCCCGAGCGTCCATCGCCGTCCAGCCCGGCGAGAGCTCTTGTGCCTTTTGAACCGCCAGAACGCGACGACCCTCCTGTTCCACATTCCATCGAACCTCCTCCGCACTGACGGAAAGTTGACCCACCCGTTTCACATCCTCCGCCGCTTGCCCAAAACTGCTGTGCATCGCTTCCCGACAGAGAATCTCGCGAACGCCCGGACTATAGCGGCTCGTTGCAATGCCCAGAAACGTATCCGCCGGAATCACCGGACCCGTTTCCTTCCGCCAGTAGACCACCCGATCAATGGCCACGCGGCCGTTGATCGTCAGATACGTCACTCGCTGACGGCCTTTGTTTCGCCATCGTGTTTCCCCGTTCGCCACCTCCGGAGGGGGAAAAAGCAGACCCTTCGGTCTGCACGCGTATTGCCAGGGCTTTCTGATACACCCGCAAGCGAAACTCCGCCACCGCCTCTCGCACCAGCTCTTCGCTCTCGACGATCACCCGACCGGCCTGGGCCTGCAAAACGCTTTGAGAAACCTGATCCAGAAGTCCTTCAAAATCCTGCGTTAATTCACTCCGCAACTTGTTTTTAAATTCCGATGATTTCATCATTGGCTCCTGTATTCTAATGCCTTAAAATACAAAGAGTAACATTATTA
>JAAZAW010000089.1 GCA_012514125.1 Phycisphaerae bacterium
CAGTCGGTCCCAAATTGCTTTACCGAAGAAGCAGTCGTCTCATTTGTCACGCACGCAGCAGGGAGCGGGACCATCGGATCGACCTGGCAGGGCTTTGAGCTGTTTGTCGAAACCGTTGCAGCGCCGGAATTCTCACCGGCAGGGCCGGAAATTGATGGGCCGACGGAAGTGACGATTGGTTGTGCGACTCAAAACGCGAGTATTTATTACACCACCGATGGAACCACTCCGGCGACCAGTGTGACCGGCAGTACGCTTCTTTACACCGGGCCAGTGACGATAAATCCGGGAACAACGCTCAGTGCGATTGCCGTCAAGACCGGTTTTAATAATAGTGCGGTGACCTGTGTTTCGTATGTGGCACCAAAGATCCCTGTCGTATCGGATGATTTTCAGTCTGAGACGATGAGCGACCAATGGACTCTTGAGGCACTTAATCCAACAAATTTGCACCAGGGGTGGAGAAAAGTATACGCCAACCTTAGCACCAACACCGGGCCTCGCCGGGCGGGATACAAATCGGCGGCAAATTATGCGTTGAAAGGTGATTTCGATGTTAGGATCAATTTCGAGGCGTACGCTTCGGCGGTTGGTGCGACGGGCGATGCAGTGTCCGGACGATTGATCATCGCCAGTGTAAGCGATCCCGCCAAGAGCATCGATATTCGAAATGCACGTTCCTATGACTATCTCGACGGCACCTGGCTGATGCTCGCATTGATTAATAACGATCATCTCACCCGGCCTGAAAACCTGCGGGGTTATCCTGCGGTTGCGCTTCGTGCGGTACGGACAGGAAATACCCTGTCCGCCTACGGCAGACCAATGCAGCAAGCGCCCAACGGATTGCTCGCTCCGGTAGGTGACGGCGAATGGACGCTCATTTTGTCGCGGGCGAATTGCTTTACCGACGATGCGACGGTATCGTTTGTCACGTATGCCGATGGAAACGCCACCATTGGTTCGACCTGGCAGGACTTTGAGTTGTTCGTCGAATCCACGGCGGCTCCGATGCCGGATTTCTCACCGGCGTATTCGGTGATTTCCGGTCCCAAATCGATCACGATCACCAGTTCCCTGCCCAATGCGGTCATTCGCTATACCGATGATGAGAGCGAACCGACCGAAGTGAACGGCACTGTGGTCGAATCGGGCGACACGGTATCGATTACAACGAGCGGCACGACGCTCAAAGCCCGCGTATGGGCCGACGGCTTGGATCCAAGTCCGGTCCGAAGTGTGACCTATACGTTCCCCACATCGTATAATCGTCCCGAGGTGATTGCCCGTGATGATACCATCGTCGTCGACGGCGATCTCTCCGACTGGTCTGCCGCGGATTTCATTCCGCTCGACACACCCTACGATGGCGATGGAGCTTCGGATGTCATCAACGCCTATTATGCCGCCAAATGGAACAGTACAGGTAAGATTTACGTGGCGGTGAAAGTGACCGATTCCTCGCAGTATCTGGTTGATGAATGCGAAGGATGGGACAAGTCCGATACCGTCGAAATCTATCTGCACACACAAGGCACCACAGATAAATATGTCGCTTCCAGCAATTGGAACCACAACTGGGAAAGCGCCCAGCAGTATATCACCGGGCTTCGGACCGACGGTGGCAGTGTCTGGACCATCCTGGGAGGAAGTAGCAGTGCGGCACCGGCGGTGGCGGGTATTACTGCAGCTGGGTCACGATCCGGAGCGACGTATATCTACGAATACGAACTGACGCCCTACGATTCCTTTGGCGGCTGGTTCGGCGGGCCAAGCATCGTATCGACCTTGTCCGAAAATGATGTCATCGGACTCGATATCTGCGTATCGAGCACCGACAGCGAGGGTAATTTCCTGGGCATGATCAGTGAAAACGATCTGCCCGAGAAAGAGGAATATGTTTCAAGCATTGGCATACACAGGCTCGGCCCTGAAGTGACCTACATTCCCGGCGATGCGAATTTCGATAACAAAGTCGATGTTGGCGACCTGGGTATCCTGGCGGCCAACTATGGAATGACGAGTTGGGCCACCTGGTCGAAAGGCGACTTCAACGGCGACAGCAAAGTCGATGTCGGCGATCTGGGCATCCTGGCGGCCAATTACGGCACGGGCACCAGCGGTGCGAACTTCGAAGCCGATTATGCGAAAGTGTTCGGCACGGCAACGGATGAGGATGAAGTTATCGATACTTCATTGTGCGGCGGTCTGGGCTTTCCGCTGGTGGCAGGGTTGCTCCTGATGGGTCTGATGCTGGTGAAATTGGAGCAGTAGAAAGTAGGAATTTCTGTATCGGCGGGCTTCACCGCCCGCCGATGCTTTGGGTCATGACAACACCGTGGATAAAAGGAACAGCAGCATCGTTCCCAGACTTCACGCCCCACCAAATATGTGGTGTGTGTGATGCCGGGCGATTATTTGAAAACGACGACCCTTGTTTTAGAAAATTGGGAGTTTTTTATGAAGATTGTGATGGGAACCGATCTGGAAGGTGTCAGCGGTGTGACCAGTTTTGAAGATGAGACCTATCCAACGGGAAAATATTACGAAAAGGTGAAACATCTGCTCACCGCGGAAATCAATGCGGCGGTCGAAGGATTGCTCGAAGGTGGTGCGACGGAAATCCTGGTGGTCGACGGGCACGGACCGGGTGCGGTTATTTTTGAAGAACTTCACCCGGCGGCTAAGCTGCTGCATGGGCGACCTTTTCCGCCAAAAATTTTCTCCTGTGACCTCTTTCGGGATTATGACCTGTGTATGATGCTCGGTCAGCATGCCATGGCGGGCACCCAGGATGGGACGCTGAGCCATACGCAAAGCAGCCGGGAGGTGGATTATTACAAACTCAACGGCCGATTCATCGGCGAGATCGCCCAGTTCGCCCTGGGCTTCGGAGCGATGGGAATTCCCCTTTTCTTTTTGACGGGCGATGACGCGGCCTGTCGAGAAGCTCAGGAACTGATCCCCGGTCTTTCGACCGTGTCGGTGAAAAAGGGATTGAGTCGAACCAGTGCGATTTCGCTGTCCCCGGAGGCGGCTCGGCAGAAAATCCGCAAAGGAGCCCGGGACGCACTGCGTCAACAGGCCGCTTCGCCGATAAAGCCGCTCGTGTGGCCGGGGCCTTTTGTCCTGGAAAAACGATTTTTTTATTCTTCATCCGCGGACAGATATGACGCGGTGCCGTATGCGACGCGAATTGATTCACAGATCGTTCAACTCAAAGGCGAGTCGATTCTTGATCTGATCTACGCCTGAGAATCTGTTCGGATGGTTGAAAAAATAGAATCAATGAATTGGAGAAAATATCCTTAAATCGACCTTTAATTCTGTTCCGGCCTCGGCAGGTTTCATCGCCTGTCGAGGTATTCAGATATCACAAAGTGTATAATGCAACTGTATAATGAAATAATGAGAGGTTAATTATGAATGCGAAAGTCTACAGACCAAAGATCAAACATGGTTTCACCCTCATCGAACTTCTTGTGGTGGTGACGATCATTTCGGTCTTGATCGCCCTGTTGCTGCCGGCTCTTTCCTCGGCGCGTGAATCGGCAAAACGCGTTGTATGCGCATCTCAGCTGCGAACCCACGGTACGGTTTTCAATATGTATGCAAACAGCAATAATGGTTGGTTTCCCGGCGGGGATTTATACTATCATCCAATGTATCAAAACTATGCCTGGCCTTCCATTTTGAGTGCAAAATATTTAGATTCTTTTGAAAAGTTCAACGGCGTTACTCGTCCGATGTACTATTGTCCATCGGCTACAGATACGTTGATTCGAAATGCCAATGAGCGTTGGAATTTTATCGACCATTATGGTTGGTATCGGTGGGTTAGCTATAGTTTTTTCTGCAACATCAAGCCGACAAGCGCACCTTCCGAGATTATTCCTACAAAAGTGGATCGTTCGGAACCCGACTGGGTCTTGGGGGCGGATGTTATCTTGTTGCGCAGCGTTCCGGAGGAAGCTATATCACACCGCAGTGGAACCGGCAAACCGGCTGGTGGAAATATTCTGCATGTCGATACCAGTGTCAAATGGAAAAATTGGGCCGATTACAATATGGATATCTATCTGTATCCAACAGATCCACCAGTTGCCTTTTATGCCTGGTAAATTTGAAAATCTGAATCTGCTCGGAATGGTTGAGCCGATCGGAATCTTATTTTCTGCACGTTTTTTACTTTTTATTTCATAGTTTTTTGGAGAGAGACAATGTATCACAACAATGCAAGATGGTTGAACGTCATGGGATATTTTTTCTTCTTTTGGGTTTTATGTAATCTTTCCCTGGCGGGCAATATTGCGACATGTACGCTCATGAGCCAAGCGCCCAAAATCGACGGTAAGATCGATGAGGCCGAATGGTCCGAGGCGTCGCGATTAACGGGCTTTGTTACGCTTATCCCCGATAAACGTCTTTCGAAGGTCCATACGTCGGCCTATATTGGATATGATGATCAGGCTGTTTATGTCGCATTTGTCTGTCAGCAGCCGCCTCATCCTCAGAGTAAAAGTGTCTGGAGAACATTGAAGTTAATCACCGACGGCGATTTATGGCGGACCGAATCGGTGGAGGTTCTTCTGGTCGATCCGAAAGAGAAAACCAACTGTTATCATTTCATTGTCTCCTCCAGCGGGCATCGATATGACGAATTCAACAAGGACCGTAAATGGAATGGCCAGTGGTCGTCGGCAGTACAGGAAAACGAAAAAGAGTGGTCGGTTGAGTTCCGAATTCCTTTTACAACGATCGAAAAGATCAACCGCTCCGAACCTGTGGGTTTCAACATGTTACGCAACATCGGCGGTGAATCGGGTCAGATCGTTACCTGGTCGCCCACCGGTGATCTGTTTAATGATTTCGGCATGCTTAATATAGGCAGCAACCGCGTAATCCACTCTTTTGAACCGACGAAAAAGAATTCCATAGGCCGACGTTTTGTCTTTGCCAACAAGGGTGATGACACGCATAAATATGAATACACCATAACAAGCATACGCCAGGCCGATAAAACACCGGTGCAGGATACGAAAAAAGAAGTTACGATTGAACCGAAGCAAACGGTCGAGGTTGATGAGACGATAGCATTGTTACCCGGAAAATATGAAACGGCGCTTGTCATCCAAAATGTATCCGATGGCAAAGTGGTCCTGAAACAGGAGTGGGTTGACAATTTACCGCAGGAACTGAATGTGGAATTGCGGAAATACTTTTTTAATGACAAAGTCGAACCGATGGTCTATTTCCCGGTGAAATCAAATGAAGCCCAAAAAGGAGTTGTCACCTTCAGATTAAAGCAGGAAAACAAGGTTTTATATGCCAAAAAAATCGAGGCGGCCAAAGTATCCATGAAGAGTGACGATCCGCGTTATAAACCGGAAATGGGCAAACAGATCAAATGTCTTTTTGATATTTCCCGATGCGACGTAGGAAGTTATACGATCGAAATTGAAAGCTATGTTCCCGGTGAGAAAAAATCGAAAAAAGCATGGCTCTATTTCAACAAGCCTCCAAAGCTGGTGGGGTCGGATTCTCAGCTCGGCACCGAAGACATTGTGCCGAAACCCTGGCTACCGGTACAAGTGAACGAAAAGACCGTTTCCGTATGGGGGAGGAAATATGAATTCGCGGATGCCGCTTTACCGACGAATATTCTCAATCAAGGGCAAAACGTTCTTGCGGACAAAATTCAATTCACCGGCCGGTGCAACAATCAGCCCCTTGCGCTGAAAACGATTAAAACCCAAATGGTCGATTCCAAAGAGACTTCGTGCACGGTTGTTTCCACGCAGCGTGCCCCTGGAATAAAAATCGATTCAACTTCTTTGGTGGAGTTTGACGGATTTATTAAGGTTGACGTTGAGGTCACTCTTTCGCCGAGTAGTAAACTGGATCGACTGTCTCTGGAAATCCCGATCAAGGACGAGTATGCGACTTTGCTCGTAGCAAACCCCGACACGAATGAACGTGGGCAAAATCTGCCCTGGCCAAACTGGAGCGGGACCCCCAATGGCTTTTTACCTAAAGACAAAGATGTCAGCGGTCCCTTTACGGATTATCTCTGGATCGGGAATGACGATCTGGGCTTCGTCTGGTCGTGCGGGTCGATGGAAAACTGGAGCCTGAAAAACAAAAAAGAGGCTATCCGTATTCTGAAACAAAACGATCACCGCGTGTTACAGGTAAACTTTGTCGATTCGCAACCGCTGAAAAATAAATTCAAGTTCTATTTTCTTTTACAGCCGACTCCGGTCAGGCCGCCTTCAAAAAACGATGTGATAAGCAACGTTTACTATTACTATGATTTTTATTATGACAAAAAGCCGATGAACGTTCCGCCGGGCTTGTTGATCTATCCTGGCCGAGGTAATCTTAACCCTCGCCGGGGAAGCATCGGCATGTCGTTGGATGGAACGCTAGAAGCGTATTCGGCGGATCCCTCTCGACTGATCTGGATCGATTTTATCGATGGAGCGGGATCGGATGTGGAAGTTTTATGGGATCGGAAAAACGGCATCTTGAGTCTGGGGAAAAAAGAGGGTGGAAAGCACCTCAAACTCGCATCGCTTGCGAATGTGAAAACGTTGCCCCAAGTCGTGGCGGTAAACTGGAATGACGACAATACGGTCGAACTTTTAGCGGATGAAAAGTCCGCAAAAGGTAACGGGGTGTTGTTTGGAACCAAACCGCTGGACGGCACACGACTGGTTTTTTCCGGCGGTGTTTATGTGAAAGGAGTCGTCACAAACGATAAACCTCAATCGGTGATTTCTTTTGAAAATACCTCCGATACCTTATTGCTTGATCGTTTGACCCATATTACCGGGAATAAAGCTTTTGTTCCACAGACCCATCCCATCAAATCGGCGGATCAGCCCGGTTTCTCCGGTGGGCGGATCTATGGTTTCAAGGAGTTTCTGCCGGATGGCAAAATCTGGCTGTCGAGTGGGGTTGAAAATATCAATTGGTTTGAAAAATGGCGTAAAGTCGATCATGTGGACTATATTCTGTTTCACGAATATTGGTCTGAATATGATGGATTTCTGAGAACCGACAAATACGATGCCGCCTTGCGGAAATTCATGACCTACGCGCATGACAACGATTTGAAAGTCATTCTTCATATCGTCTCCGTGGTGGGGGACACGGCTTGGGAATTCCAGACCTATGGCGATGAAATCTGGGCCGAACCCAAACGCTGCGGTTATCACCGCACCGAAGTCGATCCTCAGTATTCGTATTATGACTCGCGAGCGGGCAAGTGGCAGAATTATCTGATCTACCTGGTCGAGAAACTCATTACCGACTACGATATCGACGGTTTGTATTTTGACGGGTTAGCCTATGCGGTCAAGGATATGAATCGGTGGCATGGGGCAGGATACTTTGACGAGAACGGCACATTGCACCCCACGCAACAAGTTGTTGAGACTAGAAATTATTTCAAACGAATCCGGAATGTCGGTAATAAATACAAAGATGATTTCAGGCTGGACATTCACGTTGCGGTCCCGAACGCGGTTACCGCCTCGGTGGCAGACAGTCATTTGACCGGCGAACAATACATGATGCTCGCAGACCTGGCGTATGAAGGCGATATCCGCAAGTGTCTTTCGCTCGATGCCTTCCGGGCCAATTGTGTCGGGAAACAGTTGGGTTTTCGTCC
>JAAZAW010000090.1 GCA_012514125.1 Phycisphaerae bacterium
GCTAAAGCCGCCGGGTTCTTCCGATCGGGCGGCGCGGCGGGATCGCCGCGCTTTGACTGTCGGTTCTATCCATGACAATGAGTATCATGCGGATATATTGAAAATCCTTGCCTGGGCCGGGGCTTTATCGTACACTAAGACCCATCTGAAAATGTGATCTCGCTGATTCATGCTGAAACAATATCATTATTTTTAGTCGGCGATATTTTGAAATGCGAACGAAATGGAAGTAAACCGTCTTGAAGCGGCAGAAAACGATGCTTCTCGAAGTATCCCCATAAACAAAAACATATTAGAAATCCGACAAAGGAGTCTTGCGTGGCCCCGGACGAACAAGTTTTGGTGATCGAACGAAAAATATTTGAGCAGCTTGGCTCATTCCATGGTTTGATGTTTGATGTCAATCGCTATCGGGAACAAATCTTTGTGCCGGGCGTTTTGCGTTTCATGAAACGTTCTGATGCGGAAAAAAATCCCGATTACAAACAACTGATCCCTTATGTCGTTATGAGTTGCGACGGCAAGCTGCTTAGCTACGTTCGCGGCAAACGAGCCGGCGAAACCCGTCTGGTCGGGAATCGGTCGGTGGGCATTGGCGGCCATATCAATCCCATTGACGATATGTCGTTATTCAGTCCCTATGACACGTATCTTGCCGCCGTGAAGCGGGAAGTGGCGGAGGAAATTTCCGTTGAAACGCCCTATACGGATCGTATCGTCGCGCTGCTCAATGACGATTCCAATGAAGTCGGAAAGGTGCACCTGGGCATCGTTCATCATTGGATTCTGGAAGCTCCCAAAGTGAGCAGAAAAGAGCAGATGATTACACAGATGACCTTCATGACCCCTGCCGAATTGCAGGCTGTTCGCGAAACGCTGGAAACATGGTCGGCATTGTGCGTGGACCACTTCACCGAGATTGAGCGATACGGCAAATGTGAATAGTGAATCGCCGTGAGAGAGCCTGGCAAAGAAAATTCGTTTAATGTAAAGAACGATTTTTCAATGATCGGTCGATCGGCTTTGTTCGAACGGCAAAAAATGCTAAATTTTTATGAGTGTGTCTAATCGCATCCCGCAGGCCATGGTTAAATTATATTAATAACATCCTTTCCCATTCGCTCCGGCAAAAGGTTCAAAAGATAAGGATAAATTTTGTTATAAACGAAGTTTTTTAGAAAGCTTCGTAATCGCTTTAAATCGTTATGATATAACAAAATAAAGTTTCCATAGCTCTTCTGTAATATTATTATTTATTGCCTTAGGTGATAAAACAGGGTCAACTTACGTAAAAAGTCGATCGACAAATTGAATAAGTCGATCGTCAAAACGGAAAAGTCGATCGTCAAATCGAAAAAGTCGATCGTCAAAATGGAAAAGACGATCGACAAATTCGATAAGACGATCGACAAATTGAAAAAGTCGATCGATAAATTGAAAAAGACGGTCGACAATTGCAAAATGTCGATCGAAAAAAGCCGAAAATCGATCGACAAACCCCTCGTTTTGGTCGATTTTTTGTCTTTTTTAACCGATTTTGACCTCCGGCGATTAATGATACTTATCAGTCAACGGTCTTCGGTGCAAAAACCGCCTGCCGATTTTAACCCCAAAAACCAAAGCCAAAAGCCCAGAGCCGAAAGCCTGCCCCCGCCTCCGCAGTTCGTCAGCCCATCTTCTATTCTCCAACCCCTAGCCTGTGGCTCGCGGCCGGTAGCCTTTTATCGTCTTGACTGAAGTTATCAATGTCTTTGAGCCTGTTGCACAATTCAGGCAAGAAGTGAAATTTGACAAGTGAATAAGAATTAGGCCTGGTATAATGCCGTGAATGGATTTTTAAGTGCAATGTGAAAGGATTCTGATGGCTTACAATTTCATTCCTTGTGACCGCAATCCGGCGTATTTATTGCCGCCGTCGCTGGCGGACTGGCTTCCGCAGAATCACCTTGCCTGGTTCGTTCTGGATGTCATCCGCCACATCGCCCTTCAGCCTTTTTACGCAAAATACCGTGCTGACGGCATCGGCCATAGTGCTTTTGATCCCTCGATGATGGCCGGCCTGCTGGTTTACGCCTACTGCACCGGCGAACGCTCCAGCCGTCGTATCGAAAAATATTGTCAGACCGACGTGGCCTATAAGGTCGTTACAGCCAACCAGTTGCCCGACCACAGTACGATAAGCCGTTTTCGCAAGGACAACGAGGCCAACCTCAAAAGGCTGTTCCTTGACGTTTTGCGTTTGTGTGCCGAATCCGGGCTGGTGAAACTGGGCACGGTATCGCTTGACGGGACGAAGATCCAAGCCAACGCTTCGCTGGCAGCCAACAGGACGCTTGAGCCTCTTAAGAAGGAAATCGACAAGATGTTCTCTGAGGCTGCGGTGAAGGATGTCGAGGAAGACAAGACCTACGGCAAGGATAAACGCGGCGACGAATTACCGGAAGATCTGCGGAATCATGAAGACCGCCTGGCCAGGCTTAAGGCCTGCAAAGAGCGGCTGGAACGTGAGAAAGCCCAGGCCCGTGAAGCGCAGCAGAAAAAGCTCGATGCGCGAGAAGAAAAGGAAGAACGGACGGGCAAAAAGCCTCGAGGCCGCAAGCCCAAATCGCCCGACGAAGTCGAAGGCAAAGAAGTCCAGGCGAATACAACCGACCCGGAAAGCCGGATTATGAAGACCCGCAAAGGCTATGAGCAGGCCTTCAACGCACAGGCGGTTGCGACAGAAGATCAGATCATCGTCGCCGAAGAGGTCACGCAGCAGGAAAACGACCGGCAGCAGTTGCATCCGATGTTGGAGCAGGCGGAATCGAATCGTAAGCAGGTGGGTATTGAAGAGAAAATTGTCGTCGGCCTGGCCGATGCGGGTTATTGCGGTGAAGATAATTTGACGAAGAAGGCGGCCGGTGATATCGAGCTGCTGGTTGCAACACAGAAGGATTGGAAACAGCGTAAGGCCCTACGTGAGAATCCGCCGCAGGAAGGAGTGCCGCCGGAAGGGCTGACGGCTACGCAACTGATGGAGCGAAAACTTCAGACCGATCGCGGCAGGGAACTCTATAAGATTCGAGGCCGGACGATCGAGCCGGTGTTTGGCCAGATTAAGGAGGTTCGCGGATTCAGGAGTTTTATGCGTCGCGGCCTCGACGCGTGCCGCAGCGAGTGGTCTCTGATATGCGCCACGCACAATATGCTCAAGCTTTGGCGGAGCGGCAAGGCCGTTTGGTTGACGTAAAAATAGATCGTTTTGAACGAAGGTGAGGTGAAAATATGTAGAAACTTCATGCCATTGACGTCTGTTGAAGTAAGAAACTGAATTATGAATAAAAATGAAGATGGCCGCTGCGTTACACGGGAAAATTGAGCCATTCCGTTCATGCGGCTTTAGAATCCAGTGGTTGGATTCAAAATAATTATGCAACAGGCTCTGCGATAATATTAAATCAAAAACGTTTCATGCCCGACGGCAGGAATAAATGTAACATAAAATGTAAAAAAGCCCGTTTCCGGGTTTTTACATCAATACCCCCAAGGGGATTCGAACCCCTGTCTCCAGGATGAGAACCTGATATCCTAGGCC
>JAAZAW010000091.1 GCA_012514125.1 Phycisphaerae bacterium
GATGGGGAGGTTAGGCCAATAAAAAAATTTTATTTTTTTGGGGTGGGTATTTTGGCGGTGGAGGTGGCGAGGGGAGAAATGTTGATTTTTGAGTCATGGCTGGGAATGAATAGGGCCGGCTGCGAATAGCTAGGGTTGGCGTAGAGATTTCTATGAAAAAAATCATGGCTGGCAGCAAATGGCTAGGATTGATGTAGGGATTTCTATGGGAGGAGTTTAGAGTTAGAAGTTAGAAGTAGAAGCTAGAAGTTATTAGAAGTTGGAAGAGAAGAGAGAGGAACCGCCACGGCGTCAAGAAGAGAAGAAGTGGGAAAGTGGGAAGGTGGGAAGAGGGGAGGGAAAGAAAGAGGTGGAAAGGAGGAGGTGAGAGTGAGAACTTGGGGGATTTGAAGGGTTATTTGTAAAAAGTGGCACTAAGCCTTTGAAATTTGGGTTTGTTTTCGCTAGGATAGGAAATTTGTTGATGGTTTTGGCGAAACCATTGTAAATGCGATGTATTTAAATTCCATATACTTCAATTACTAGTTAAGGAGTGATGCTATGGCAGAAAAGATAAAGGGAAAGGCAGTTGTTGGTCAGTCCGGCGGCCCGACGATGGTGATCAACCAGTCGCTTGTCGGTGTTGTTGAAGAAGCTCGTAAACATCCGGAAATTACCGGTATTCTCGGCGCCAAGCACGGGGTTCGGGGTATTATTGAAGAAAAGTTCCTCGACTTTGCCTCGGTCGATCAGGCTACCCTTGAAGCGGTGGCTGTCACACCGTCGTCCGCACTGGGTTCATCGCGGGATAAACCCGACGCGGAATACTGCAAGAAAATTTTCGATGTTTTCCGCAAGCATGATGTTCGATATTTTTATTATATCGGTGGGAATGACTCGGCTGATACTGCCCGGATCGTTAACGATCTGGCCAAGGATAACAATTACGATCTCCAGGCTTTTCACGTTCCTAAAACCATCGACAACGATTTGCGAACGACCGACCATTGCCCGGGTTACGGTTCGGCGGCGAAATTTGTGGCATCGGCGTTTATGGGTGACGATCAGGACAATCGCGCTCTTCCGGGTGTGAAGATCAACGTTGTCATGGGACGTCACGCCGGTTTTCTGACCGCGGCTTCGGTGCTTGCCCGGACTCGCGACGGTGAGGGTCCGCACCTGATTTATGTGCCTGAAGTCGATTTTATTGAAGATAAATTTTTGGCTGACGTCGATGCTATCATGAAAAAATGCGGTCGGTGTATGATCGCTGTAAGTGAAGGTATTCATGACGCCCAGGGCAATGCCATTACCGCGAAAGTCGCCGCTTCGAACGAGCGCGACGCCCACGGTAATATTCAGCTTTCTGGTACGGGTGCGCTGGGCGATTACCTTTCGGGTCTTATCAAAGCCAAGCTTGGTGTCAAGCGTGTTCGCGCCGACACCTTTGGATATCTCCAGCGGTCTTTCGCCGGCATCTACAGCAAGGTCGATGCTGCCGAAGCCCGCATTGTGGGACAAAAAGCGGTTGAATACAGTACGCAGGGTATCAGCGGTTCGTCGGTCGCCATGAAACGAGTTGGTAACGGCGCTAATTACGCGGTGGAATATTTCCACACCGACATCAAGAACGTCGCCCGTGAGACCAAACCGCTGCCGCGGGAATTCATCAACGCCGAAGGCAACAACATTCTGGATAGCTTTAAGGACTATGTTGCGCCGCTGGTGGATGTTTTGCCGACCGTGGGTTATCTGTTCTAAGCTTATTTTAAGAATAGCGAATTACAAACGGGCACATCGCAGGATGTGCCCGTTTTAATTTTACTTTTGATGATTTTGACGAGGGAAAGTGATTCTCGAAATTGCGTATTATCCGCGATTAATGTTTCGGACTACCTTTTCGTATCATTTCGTGGTATAAAAACGATCATGGACTGGAAACATATTACTATTGAAGACAAGCCGATATTCGATCGATTTTTTAAACAGGCAAAAATCGAATTGTCGGACTATACTTTTACCAATTTGTTCATATGGCACTTCAGCCGATGCACTTATTACGCCGTGCTGGACGATTTTTTGTGTATTCAGATTAAAGCGACGGGGCAATCTCCCGTCGTGCTCATGCCCATCGGTCAGGGCGATATCGCTGGTGTCATTGAAGAGCTGGAAGACGATTTTAAATCCCGTGATATCCCTTTTCGCATGCGGGCCATCAGTAACGAAATCAGAACCACCCTTGAAGCTGTTCTGCCGAAACGTTTTGTCTTTACGGCTGAGCGAGATCGGTTCGACTATGTTTATGACGTTCAGGATCTGATTAAACTCGAAGGTACGAAGTTCAAAGCCAAGCGAAACCACCTGAACAAGTTCAGGGAATTTTACGACGATCGTTTCAGTTATCATCCATTGACGCACGATCTTCTTGGCGAGGTGGTTTCAGCCGAAATTGCCTGGTGTGAAAAACGCAATTGCGATTCGCAGGAAAATCTCGAAAACGAAAAGCGAGGCATTATCGAAGCGATCAACCATTTCGACCATCTGGACTTTGAGGGCGGCGTGCTCAAGGTGGATGATAAAGTCGTCGCCTTCACTTTCGGAGAAACGATTACGGAAGACATGGCGGTTATTCATATTGAAAAAGCCGACCCCGACGTCCGCGGCGCGTATCAGATGATCAACCAGCAATTTCTCGAACATCGCTGGGCGCAGATGAAATTCGTCAACCGTGAAGAAGACCTCGGTATCGAAGGTCTGCGAAAAGCCAAGGAATCTTACAATCCTTGCCGGATGCTTGAAAAATATCTTCTGGAACCCCTTCCATAATATTGGAGATGTCACATGTCGAAAAAAATCGCTCTGCTTTCGGTGATGTGTCTATGTTTGAATATCAGTTGTGAAAAGAACAAATACACAATTACGATGACCCCTCAGGGAGATTCCATCCAACGCGAAGTCGTCTGCTGGCGAGAAGGCGAGAACGGGGATCTGCTGAAATTTTCACAGGCACAACTCAATCAGTTCGCCAAGGCTTACAACGTTCCTGCGCCCGAAGCTGAGGAGAAGAAGTATGTGTTCGCCGGCACGTTCACCGAGAAGTTACCCAACGATATCGGTGGTGCGGGTGTTTATCTGCATGCCTCAACATCAATGGGCGATGTGTTTTTCTATGCCGAACGGTTTCGGGGAAACGACGACATTCAAGCGGGCATTAACGAACGGCGTCAGGCGGTTAACGAACTTGTCGATATGATTATCGGCTGGTTCCAATCTGAGATGCGATGGGAATGGCACTTTGGTAAACTTCAAAAGTTCCTGGATCGCGACTTTCGGTGGGATATGCAGAACGTGTGTCTTTATGGCTGGTCGGCAAACCTGACCGAAAAGAACACGGAAATGGGGTATCGAATCGTTCAATATCTTTCGGAACGACACTACTTCGATTTTCGGGAGTTTCGGGAAGCATTCGATGAAATAAACCGGCGGGACAATTTCGATCCGTTGCTGAATATTGTCCGGAAAATTGCCGCTGAGAAAATGGGCTATACGCTGGATGAGAAACTGCCGAAATCCCTGGTGTTTTTGTCCAGCACGGACTCTAGCCGAAAATCGCTGGAGAATTATCTGCGCACGACAAGGCAGTATAAAACTCTTTTAAGAAAATGGGAAAAGCAGAAAAAGACAAATCCCAATCTCCGTCAACCGGCTCCGATCGATGTGATGACGAACGTGTTGAGCCGAGCCCTGGGCGTTCATGAATTTGAAAACGCCGTTGCGGACGTTCTGGATGTGACTTTGGTTTGTCACGCCGAGCCGTATCAAACCAATGGAAGGTGGAATTCGGACAAACGGATTCTTGAATGGTCGCAAGTTATCGAAAACAGTTCTTCAAAATTGCCGACTTTTCTTTTCGCTGCGTGGGCGGTTGCGAACGAGGCGGCTCAGAAGGCACGTTTTGGTCAAATCGTCCTGGAGAAGGAATCGCTCGAAGCCTATGCTTTCTGGTATAAACAGTTGAATGCCTTGCAGCAAGAAGAATGGGACGCGTTTCTTGAATCGCTCACCCCGGGACCGGAGCTGAGGAAAAAGATCGCGGCTTTTATGTTTAAAACCAGTACTCCAACGGAACCTGCCGATGCGACGACATGGAAAAATCATTTTGAACAGGTGTTGTCTCAAAGCAGCGAACCATCCGGCGATCCGGCAACGATGCCCACGACTCAAAGCACACAGCCAACCCATAATAAGAGATAAATCCCTATTATCCGGTTAAGCCGCACCATTCGGAAGCGACACGGCGTAAGCGAGCAGAAGACCCTTCGGCAGGCTCAGGGTCGAAATTTTGACGTTTTTCATACGATGACGATATTAAATCAGATGCATATAATATGAGACTCTGTACTAAAATTTTCATGTGATTGATTGCGATTTCCCGGCTTATCGTTGGCAGAAGGTGCATAAGATTATATAATTAAGGTTTTGGTATATTTTGGGATATTGACGAATGATGGGAATTAAACAGAGAAGAAATTTTTCGATTATTGCACATATTGATCACGGCAAAAGTACGCTTGCCGATCGGCTTATTCAGATGACCGGCACTGTGGCAGACCGGCAAATGCGCGAGCAACTGCTCGACGACATGGACCTTGAACGAGAACGCGGGATCACGATCAAATCCAGCGCCGTCGCACTGACTTATACCTATGAAGGTCAGGAATACGAACTCAACATGATCGACACCCCCGGTCACGTGGATTTTCATTATGAAGTTTCCCGCGCCCTCGCCAGTTGCGAAGGCGCGCTGTTACTGGTGGACTCGACCCAGGGCGTTCAGGCGCAAACCGTCGCCAACGCCTACCTCGCAGCCGCCAACAATCTGGAAATTATCCCCGTGGTCAGTAAGCTCGACCTGCCTGCGTCCAGACCCGAGGTTATTGCCGAGGAAATCGAACACGTGCTGGGGCTGCCTGCCGAAGACGCCTATAATATCTCCGCCAAAACCGGCGAAGGGGTTAAAGAACTTCTCGACGCCATCGTCACCAAACTTCCCGCACCCAAAGGCGACCCCGACGCCCCGCTTCAGGCATTGATCTTCGATTCCATCTATGACGATTATCGCGGCGTGGTCGTTTACATCCGTATTTTCAACGGGACGGTGCGCAAGGGCGACAAAATCAAACTCATGAGTTCCGACCGTGTTTATCAAATTATCGATCTTGGTCAACTGCGGCCGCACATGACTCAAAAAGAATCTCTCGAAGCAGGCCAGGTCGGTTATTGCGTCGCCAACATTAAGGAACTCGGCGAAGTCCGTGTCGGCGACACCGTCACCCATGCGAATAAACCCGCATCCAAGCCTCTGCCGGGTTACAAACCGCCCCTGCAGATGGTTTACTGCGATTTTTATCCCGGTACCGATACCGAATATCAGCACCTGAAACAGGCGCTTGAAAAATTGCATCTCAATGACGCCTCGTTCACTTTCTTTCCGGAAAATAGCGAGGCGTTGGGATTGGGTTTTCGTTGCGGTTTTCTGGGTCTGCTCCATCTCGATATCATTCAGGAACGTCTCGAACGCGAAGCGGGAATCAGCGTCGTTCAAACGGCTCCTACCGTCAGCTATGAGGTCGTTTACAATGATGACAGGATCGAGCGAATCAACTCGCCCTCGAAACTTCCCGATCCTTCCCTGTTCAAAGCCATTCGTGAACCGATGGTCGATACCAGCATCATTGTCCCGGCGGACGGTGTCGGCAGCGTCATGAAACTCGCCGAACAGCGGCGAGGCATTTTCAAACAGACCGAATATCTTTCTCTGGATCGTGTGATGCTCCGATATCAGTTCCCCCTGGCGGAGATCATCTATGACTTTTACGATAAACTCAAAACCGCCACCCGCGGCTATGGAACAATGGACTACGAACTCTCGGGCTATCAGGAAGCCGACCTCGTCAAGGTCGATATCCTTGTTGCAGGTAAAAAGGTTGATGCCCTGTCCGTTATCATGCACCGCGGTGTCGCGGAACAGCGAAGCCGAAAGGTCCTGGTTCGACTCCGACAGGAAATTCCAAGGCAGATGTTCGAATGCGCCCTTCAGGCGGCCATCGGCGCAAGGGTCATCGCCCGCGAAACGATTTCCGCTATGAGGAAAAACGTTCTCGCCAAGTGCTACGGCGGCGACGTCAGTCGAAAACGTAAATTACTCGAAAAACAAAAAGAAGGCAAAAAACGGATGAAACAGGTCGGTAACGTCCAGATTCCGCAGGAGGCCTTTATTGCCGTGCTCGATCAGGGAGACGATAATGACTAAAAAAAATCCGTCCACACCGCAAAACGCAACCTCATGGGCCATGATCGGACGATCGACCCGAAATACCATCGAGTCGATCGTCATCGCCTTTATTCTCGCGTTTGTTTTTCGGGCCTTTATCGTCGAAGCCTATCGCATTCCCACCGGCTCGATGGCTCCGACCCTCTACGGCGCACACCAGACTCAAATCTGCCAGGGTTGCGGCTACGAATACGCCTATGAAATTCAACAAAGAGACTCCGAACGCGGTTTGATCAGCCGCCCCCCCAGAGTTACCATCTGCCCAAGCTGTAAATGGCACGACCTGCCCAAGCCTATTCACTACAAAGGCCGTTCCATGATCGCCAGCGGCGACCGGATTCTTGTCATGAAACTCGGCTACGAGCTTTCCGACCTCTTCCCGTCCCTCAAAGCGGCTCTGGCCCCCAAACGGTGGGACGTGGTTGTTTTCAAGAATCCCTCCGACCCCAACATCAACTTCATCAAGCGTCTCATCGGATTGCCCGGTGAAAAAATCGAAATCGTCCATGGCGATATCTATGCCGACGATAAAATCGTGCGAAAAACACCCACCGCCGAAGAATCGCTCTGGTTCATTGTCTATGATAACGATTATCTTCCCACTCGCCGCGACCGTGTCGATCCGCGAAATCTGCCCATGTGGACACCCGTTTCTCAGGCCGACGCTCAATTGTGGTCTACCGCCGGGCGCGAATTGATCTTCACCGGTCTGGGAAAATCCGACCCGGGTACGATCGGATTTACCGGTCAAATTCGCGATTTTTACGCCTATGACGATCCTGAATCCCGCTTGGCTGGAAACTATATCGTCTCCGATCTTAGAATGGATTTCGTCTTCGACTTTCGCCAGGGGCACGGCCAGCTTGATCTGGTCCTGAGCAAATTCGACGATGTTTTTATCGCACGGATCGATACCACCGGCAAAGCCCAGCTCTTTAAAACCACTCGTGCTGATTTTGAACAAAATCTGGCCAAACCGGTCCTGCTGGCTGAAAAAGAGATTCCTGAATTCAAACCCGAAACCCCCGTGCCGATCATCTTTGAAAATCTCGATTATAAAGTCCGACTCAAAATCGATGGAAAACTTGTCCTTGAAACCACCGACGAACAATATCAGCCTGACTTGAAAAAACTTCTCGATAAACCCGCCGAGCGTGTCAACCCCATCGTTCGTATCTCCGCCCGGGACTTCAACGCACAGCTCTGGCACGTCAAACTTTTCCGCGACATCTATTATTTGCCGGGCAAAATCGATTATGGCCGTCTGGCAGATCCCGACGATCCGAATTCCGATCAGGGGGGTTCCGGTCACGGTGTTGCCGGTAATCCCATCCAGCTCGGGCCAACCGATTACTTCGTCCTCGGCGACAACAGCCCCGAGAGCATGGATTCCCGCTTGTGGTTCCAGGTCGGCCCGCACTTGCTGGATCGTTATCGCCGGGGTCATTATCAACTCGGCACCGTCCCCGCCGATCAGATGATCGGCAAGGCGTTCTTCGTTTATTGGCCCGCAGGGTATCATCTCTTCGGCACAGGCCCGGCCATTATCCCGAACGTCGGTGATATGCGATTCATTCGATAAACGACAAATAAATTGTTGCCGCTGATCCGCAAGGAAACTCAAGCGTTTATTAATATCTTCTTATACGCTTTTGATTTAAACGTATCGTAGTTTCGGACCCTGAGGAAAGTCGAAGGGTCTTTGGTTTGCTTACCATGTCGCTTCGACCCATTAGATAAGCTCAGGGGGCACGAGGTCCGCGACCGCAGGTTTTGGCACCGGAGTGTTTTTTTCAACAGGGCACTTAAATAGTGAGGCAGGCATCGATGATTGTCGGCAGTTCAAGCAAACTGTGGATGACATAATCCGCTTCACCGGCAAAATCCGGAATCTGCCCGTGATTCACCAGCAATGCCGTCTGCGTTCCGGCACATTTGCCCGCCTGAATATCAAAAAGATAGTCCCCGACGCACAGGATATTCGCCAACGCGATATTCATTTCTTTCGCCAGCCTGATGACCGGCGTGGGGTCCGGTTTCATCGGACCGTCTTCCCTCGCATAAACCCGATCCAGAGAAAATCCAAAACGTTTGCGCAGTGTTTCCCAGGCAGCGCGACAATTGCGCGTCAAAATCGCCATCGGCATCTTCCGACGTTCCAGCTCCGCAAAAAGTTCCATCACCCCGGGCTGAAGCTCGCACATCCGGGACGATTCGATTTCATGGCGCAGCAGTATTTCCTCCGCCCGGCGGCGTTGCTCCGGCGCCATCGCAACGATCGCTTCCCACACCGGCCCTGAATCAATGCCGATCTGGCGTCGAATCTCGCCAAAATCCAGAATCGGAACCGTCAGCGTCCCGTCCATATCAAAAATGATGCCTTCGATCTTTGCCATTGTACTCCTGTATTTCTGGTATATTATAGGGTCAAATATTAACCGTTAAAAGCGCTTGTTTGACTTCATGACCAATCGATGATATGTTCAATTCCATGTGAGCAACAGGCACTTGCATCCATAGGGTTTTCACCCTCGTACAATTAAGGAATTACTCACGATGAAAATCGTCATTGCACCCGATTCGTTTAAGGAATCGCTTTCCGCTATGGAAGTCGCACACGCCATGAAAGCGGGCTTCGGGAAAATCTTCACTAATGCCATGTTCGATCTGGTTCCCATGGCTGACGGCGGCGAGGGAACCGTTGACGCCATGGTGCGGGCAACAAATGGAACTTTTTTGACCGTCAACGTAACCGGCCCGCTCCATCAACCTGTTGAGGCCGTCATGGGCATTCTCGGCGACGGCAAAACCGCCGTTATTGAAATGGCCGCGGCGTCAGGTCTGCCGCTGGTACGAAGAGAACTCCGCAACCCCATGAACACAACCACCCTGGGCACCGGTCAATTGATCGCCGAAGCTCTGGATCAAGGCATTGGCCGATTCATCATCGGCATCGGCGGTTCTGCCACGGTTGACGGAGGAATCGGGGCCATGACGGCCCTGGGCGCGATGTTTCTCGATGAAAACGGTCAGCAGGTTCCCCCTACCGGAAGAGGCCTGGGGAAAATTGCCACAATCGATTTTTCACAATTCGACAAACGAATCCGCGAGTGTGAATTTCTGATCGCCTGCGATGTGAACAACCCTCTCACCGGCCCCACCGGGGCAGCCAGAATTTTCGGTCCGCAAAAAGGGGCTACACCGGAAATGGTCAAAGTTCTCGATGAAAATCTCTCGCGATATGCTCGAATCGTTCGGGAACAATTGTCTGTGGATATCGAAACACCTGCCGGCGCCGGTGCCGCCGGCGGACTCGGCGCGGCCTTGCTGGGATTTTGCAACGCGAAACTTCTAAGCGGAAGCGAACTGGTAGCCAAAGCGGTCGGACTGGAAGAGCGGCTGGCGAGCGCCGACCTCTGCCTGACCGGCGAAGGCAGGATTGACGGTCAGTCGGCCAACGGAAAAGTCTGTTATCATGTCGCACAGCTCGCAAAAAAACACAACATCCCCGTTATCGCCATCGCCGGATCGGTCGGTGTCGATGCCGACAAAAATGTTCCTCCGTTAA
>JAAZAW010000092.1 GCA_012514125.1 Phycisphaerae bacterium
CCTTGAATGTCCCGTCATAAAAATCCGAAATAAATCGAAATAATCCCTCCTTGACAACCTAAACGTTACATGTTAACATAACAATATGACAAAATGTAACACTTTGAATATTTGTACGCCGTCCGATGCGAATCAGCCCCTGAAAACCAGGGCCAGGGATCACATCCTCGACCAGATCCGCACCGGCAGACTTTTGCCCGGGCAACACGTTCCATCCGTTCGCCGACTCGCTAAACTCCTGAATCTCAGTACCAATATCGCATTTTTAGCCATCAAAGAACTCCATCAGGAAAAAATTCTCGAGCGTTTACCCAATGGCCGATACCAGGTTGGGAATGAACTCTCGCGGCTCTCCCCGCAAAAAAAACTCCGCCTGGCCTTTACCAATACGGGAGATGAGCGCATCCATCACAGCGTTTATCAAAACGCCTATAACCGCCTGGCTCAACTGGTATCCACAAAAAATAAGATCACGCTCGACTGCCATCTCGATCTCCACGACACCTGGTCGCATCTGCCCGATGGATATTACGACCTTTTAATTGTCGGGGATTGGAAACCACCTCAAAGCCGACGAATCTGCAAGGGAATCTGCATCGGTATCGACACATGGAAAACCACCGAAGTCGACTGCGTCATCAAACCCGACCATCACAAAGGCGGTGAACTCGCGGGAAGGTTTCTCCGAGAATCGGGACGAAAAAAAATCGTGTATTTCGATGATCGAACGGATGAACCGTTTGTTCTGCAGGCAATGGTGCATCGACGCCTGGGTCTTTATAAAGGATGGATCGATGCAGGCGGCGATCTCGAAGATATTATTCATGTTCAATGCGGCCCCTTTTTCGATGAGCTAAAACGATACGTTGTAGAATACTCAAAAAAAGCCGATGCCTTTTTCGGCTACTGCGACGCCTTCGCCCTTCAGCTTTGGACTTTCCTGTCCGAAATGGGAGTGCGCGTTCCGGACGATCTGGCCCTGATGGGTTACGACGGCTCGTATGAAGCCTTAAAACACGATCCACCCCTGGCCACCATCAAACTCCCCTACTGCCAGGTGGCTGAAAAGATTTTCGACATTGTTACGTCCGGTCCTCCGGACTTTTCATATCTTAAAGGACAGGAGATTCTGATTCCTCCACAACTTTTTGAAGGAGAATCGGTTTGACAGGAAGCCGGAAAAAGGTGAATCCCGGAAAAATCCGGGCAGCCATCATCGAACGTCCTAACCCCTTGTAAGCCGTTAAATACGTTTTGAATATCTGATAATTATCTTTCCAGGGAGAATGGCCGATGAACATGACATCCAAACAACGGGTAATGACCTCGCTAAACTGGCAGGAGACCGATCGAGTCCCTCTTCAGATTTATGTCACCCCCGAAATCGATCAGAAACTGCGAGACCATTTCAAAGGCGATTACCTGCAACCTTTGGGAATTGATTTTCGTAACGTGTACCCTGTCTATCGCGGCAAAATTAAACCGTCACACGATGGTATTCACTATGGCCTGTGGGGAGAGGGATATTGTCGGGTGAGCCACGGCAAAGCCGGTACGTATGATGAAGCGGTCATTCTCCCACTGGCGGAACTTCAGACCATGGACGATGTCGAAAAATATCCCTGGCCCAGGGTTGAAGATTTTGACTTTTCAACACTCGCGGATCAATGCGAACAATACAAAGATTTTGCGGTTTGTCTCGGCAGCGCCGGCGATCCCGATATCGTCAACGGTGTTTCACGATGTCGCGGCATGGAGCAGGTTCTCATCGATATCGCCACACGAGACGAAGTCGGCCTGGCGATCATCGATAAACGTGTCGATTTTTGTTACAACATCCTGCGCAAGAGCCTCGAAGCCGTCAAAGGTAAGGTCCAGGTCCTGTGCCTGGGTGAAGATATGGGCAACCAGAACGGCAGAATGGTCTCGCCAAAAGATTTCGACGAGGTCTTCCGTCCCCGCCTGCAGAAATTCATCGACCTGGCCCATGAATTCGGATGTAAAGCCATGATGCATTCCTGCGGTGACACACACGAGGTTCAACCGATTCTCATCGACATGGGCCTCGATATCCTCGACGCCATGCAGCCCGAACCTCCGGGCATGAATCCTGAAAAAATTCGTGCGCAATGCAAAGGTAAACTCGCCTTCTGCGGCCTGATCAGCACACAACAGACCCTTCCCTTCGGTTCGGTCGAAGATTGTCGCAAAGAAGCTCGTCATCGTCTCGACGTCATCGCTCCCGGCGGCGGCTATATCCTTTCCCCCGCTCATTGCATCCAGCCCGACACACCGATCGAAAACATCCTGACCATCTACGACGAAGCTTTGAAAGGATAATTGTTTTCTTTTACATCCTATTTTTCTGACGATAAGCCAGCGGCGTCATTCCCCAGTGTTTGCGAAACGTCGCCGACATGTAACTGGCTGCGGCGAATCCGGAAAGCTCCGATATCTTTTCTATCGGTAATTCCGTCTCCACCAGCAATTGCCGGACATGATTCAATCGAATCCGCTGAATCTCGTCATGGACCGACCACCCGACCGCCCGTCGGAAACGAATCTCCAACGCCCGCCGTGACACAGCCACCTTGTTCGCCACATCCGACACACCCATGAGTTTCAACGCCGCCCCCCGGATAAACGCCAATGCCTCTGCCACTATCGGATCTTCCACCACCAGAACATCCGTCGATTGCCGCTCCGCCACATAAAGCGGTTCGACGGCATAAAAATCGTCCTCCTCCAGATCGTTTCCTTGCATCATCCGATCGAGCCGTCCCGCCAGTTCAAATCCCGCCCGCGACACATTCAGAACCACACTTGAAAGCGAAGGATTGCACAACTCGCAAAAAACCTCGTCGTCGTCCACCCCCAACACCGCCGCCTCCTGCGGCACCGTCACTCCCACTCCCCCGCATGCCTCAAGCACCTGCCGACCTCGAACATCATTGCATGCCATAATCGCCACAGGCTTAGGCAACCGGCGCAACCATTCAGACAAGATCGGCCCCTCGGTCTCCCAGTTCAACAGGTCTTTACGACGCTCCGGCTTATAGATCGAATACGGATAACCCTGTTCGCGAAGATATAGTATAAAATTTTTCTGTCGTGGATCCGACCACGCCCGTCCGGGCACACCGCAAAATGCGAATCGTCGAAACCCCTGATTCAAAAAATGATCGATCGCCATACGTATAATTTTCCCCGGATCGGGCGACACGCGAATGATTCGCCTTGCCGCCCAGGTCGGAATATCGCACGTCTCAGGAGGATCAAGGATAATCGAAGGAAGCCCCGATTCCACCACCCGCCGCACGATCGTCCGATCTTCCGCGCGAGCGATAATACCGTCACCCCCCCAATCTCGCATCTTCGGAAATTTCTGATGAAAATCTTTCGGAGTAATGTAAAACGACCATGGCTCATGCAGTCGGCTGTATTTGGCCACCCCCATCAAAAACCGTCGACCATAACCATGCGATGTTTCAACCAGCAACGCCACTTTTTTCATCGATTCTTATCCTTAAACCCTCTTTCAAAATTAAACCATCCTGAAAGGAGAATATCGAAATATCGTCAAATACCATTATACCCGATTTGCGCAAATTTAATACTTTTTTGCGCGACATTGTCTACAATTGTGTCCTTCGCGGGATACAATAAAGAAGAAATCATCAAAGGTCACAACCCAATTTGTTTGACAAATCACAGGAGTACAAAAAATGTCGCTCAAATCGAATACGCCCGAAGTCAAACTGGCCATCGTCGGTGTCTCGCGAGACTGCTTCCCAATTCAATTGACTCAGAAACGTCTGGCGGTCCTCGTCGATGCCTGCAAAAAAATCGGCATGGATGTCTTCGCCTGCCGGACCATCATCGAAAACGAAAAAGACACTCTCGCGGCCCTGGCCCAAGCCGAGGATGCCGGCGCCAACGCAGCCGTCGTCTATCTCGGCAACTTCGGTCCTGAAGGTCCGCTCTCCATCTTCGCCCAGCGTTTTAACGGACCGGTCATGACCGTCGCCGCTGCGGAAGAATCTCAAAACGACCTGATCAACGGACGTGGCGATGCCTTCTGCGGCCTGCTCAATGCCTCCTATAACTTCGCCCTGCGAAATGTTCGTGTCCACATCCCCGAAAATCCGGTCGGACTCGCCGATCAACTCGCCGGTGAAATCGCCCACTTTCGGAACGTCGCCAAACTTCTCATCGGTCTGGCCAACCTCAAAATCTTTGCTTTCGGCCCCAGACCCCAGGACTTTTACGCCTGTAACGCGCCTATACAAGGCCTTTACAAATTAGGGGTCGAAGTCATGGAAAATTCCGAACTCGATATGCTCCAGCTTGTCGATAAAATCAAAGAAAACGACCCCGACGTCAAACGCCTCGCTCAGGAAATGGAAGCCGAACTCGGCCAGGGCAACACCTATCCCGATCTGCTGCCCAAACTCGCGCGATTCGAACTCGCCCTGCGACGTTTCGTCGACGAAAACCTCGGCTCACGTCAATACGCCGCTTTCGCCAACAAATGCTGGCCCGCCTTCGAATCCGCCTTCGGTTTCGTCCCCTGCTACGTCAACAGCCGACTCGCCGCCGACGGGATTCCCGCCGCCTGCGAAGTCGATATCTATGGCGCGCTCAGCGAATACATCTGCACTCTGGCGACCGATCTGCCCGCGACACTGCTCGACATCAACAACACCGTTCCCGATGATATGATCGATTCAAAATCCGATCTCAAAGGGGCTTGCAAACAGGACCTCTTCATGGGCTTTCACTGCGGCAACACCCCCTCCTGTTGCATGAAGCAATGCACCATGAAATATCAACTCATCATGAACCGCCTCATTGAAGACCCTCAATGTCCCCCGAACATCACACGCGGCAC
>JAAZAW010000093.1 GCA_012514125.1 Phycisphaerae bacterium
AAATTCGCACAGCCTGAACCGGACGACGAAAAGATTATTAAAGAATTCGGCGCTCCGCCAATTGTGGGAGGCGCGTCGGACCCCAAAGCCATTTCCGCCGACAATCATCGACGAAATTTTGAAACCTTTCTCAAGGCACTGGACGACGGTGTTGAACCGGAACTCAACGGTGTTGAAGCTCGCAAGGCGGTGCAGATTGTTTTGGCGGTATATGAATCCGCTCGAACAGGCCGGCCTGTGGAAATCCGCTGAGCCAACAGAAAATCGCGATAGCCCGTCAACCTTTTCGTCGGCGGGCTATGTTTTTTTATATATTTTATCTGTTATGCGAGTTTCAATAATTTGACGGCGTTTTCGCGGGCGATTTTCTGAAAAGCAGATTCGCTGAGTTTGTTTTCTTTTCGCAAATTCAGCAAAAACGCTGCCAGCGGCGCTTCCTGTTTGGCGGAGCAGATGTCCGTACCGAAAAGCAGTTTATCCTGAAATTCGTTGAGGAAATTTACGGCATATTCGGGATCGCGGGCCAAGGCATTGTAGCCGCTGCCGGCGGAAAGGTCGCCCCAGCAATTTTCATAACGCCGAAGCAACGTGGGCACGACCCCTTCTCCTTCAATCGGATAATTCGGATACGTTGCCATGTCCGCGGGTGTTTTGAGTTTGCCGATCTGCGACCAGAACGACGGACCATGACACAGGATGTTTAGTTTCGGGAAGTTTCGCAAAGTTTCTTCCAATTGCGGCAGGCCGACGCTATCGACCAAGCCGTAGCCTCTACCGACTCGGTTGGTGATGTCGAAAATCAGAGGAAAACCGACATCCTGAACATGCTTGAAAAGATTCTGGACAAGCGGATCGAGGAACGGCAGGTTCGGCATGACCTCGCCGATTCCCTTGCAGCCGCAATCTTTCCAGTATCGGAGCAGATCGCCGAAATTGGTATGAGGGCTGTTCTGCAAGGCACGGGGATCGACGTTACAGAACGGGATGAACCTGTCGGGATTTGCCGCCGCCATGTCGATGATGTCATCAGTGGACTGAGGCAAATACACCTCCGGTCCGATGAGCGGCAAGAGGCAGGCTTTTTCAATTTTCAATTCGTCGTACCGCGGCAGGAGTTGCTCCGGTGTAGCGAAATAGGTATAGCCATCCTGAGGAAATCCCGAACGACGATAAGCATGAGCGTGAATGTCGATGAACATTGATTTCTCTTTTTAATGTAAAATTTCGTGAACCGAATTCGGGTTCAGATTATTTTTTACCGTCGGCCACTTGCTGTGCCGTCAATGCCCAGCGAGAGGCGTGGAGCACCCTTTGGGTGGATAAGGATATCTCGTGTTTTTCACCCGTCACCTGAGCCAGGAAGTCCGGCAGATACGCCCATCGGATCGATTCATCGGCCTGGACAAATCTCGGCTCGTTATCGGTATTGGTCACTACCATGATTTGCCGGCTGTTGTAGCCGCATTCGATCATGCCGTTGTTGCCGTGGAAAATAAATCGCCAGTATTGCGGCAGGGTAAACCCGCAGGCTTCCGGGGCCAGATACGAAACATCGCCTAAGACTCCGCCCTGGTTGTCCAGAGTCAACATGAGTTGGCCGGCATCCTGAAAATGAGGATACTGCGGAGTTCGGGCGTTCCATGCGCGGGCGTTTTGCACCTGTGCGATTTTTCGTCCAGTTATCCAGGGGATGATGTCCATCGCATGAACGGCGATGTCGTTGATCGTTCCACCATGGCAGCCTGGCTGGAAATACCAACCCGGACGTTTACCAAGCGAAAGAGGATGCTGGGCGCTGAAACAGACGGTGTGAATTTCGCCGATCTCGCCAGCCTGGATTAATTCACGCGCCTTGCGGATGGCACCGGAGTTTCGCAGGTCGAACTGGCTGGTGATCGCCAGGTTATGCTTCGCGGCGAGTGTTTCAATCTGGTCGAGTTCGTCAAGTGTACAACAAATGGGTTTATCGGAGATGACATGTTTCTTGTTTTTCAAGGCATGGATGACCATGGCGCCGCGTTTGGCATAGACATCGCCGACGGCTACAATATCGCATTCCACTTCGGAAAGCATTTTTTCGTAATGATCGTGAGTGACGGTCAGATCGTCGCGCCCTTTGAGCGATTCCCGCGTCGTCGCATCTTCTTCACACGCTGCGACGATGGATAACCCGGACGCTTTGACTCCTGCGAGTAAATCGAAAATGTGACCATGCCGGAACCCTGCAAAAGCAATTCGAAGTTTCATGTGTTATATCCCATTCTAAACTAAATAAAAACGATGATTTTTTTGCTATTCTAAATATTCTTCCCGGCATTTTCAATCAACCGTTCGGCATTCTGATAGAGCACCTTGTTCATGGTCGCTTCGGGCAACGCGAGCTTTTCGAGGATATTCATCAGCCGTCCGTCGAAATAGTCCCGACCGA
>JAAZAW010000005.1 GCA_012514125.1 Phycisphaerae bacterium
GGATTCCGATATTTGATACCCTTTTTAGTATCATTCGCAGGATTGTGGAACGACGGTCCATTTTTGCGCCGGATCGAAGTCATATCCATCACAAACTTTTGGATATGGGATTGAGGCATCGTCATGTGGTCATCGTGATGTACCTGGTGACGCTGGCGTCGGCTGGACTGGGAATGTTCATGATGTTTACCCGCGATACGGGAACGATTTTTGTTTTAGGGGCGGCATTTCTGGTTCTGTTGGGAACTTTCCGAGTGGTGGGTGCGGTTCAAATCGGCCAAAGCATCGCTGCCATTCAGCGAAACATGAATATTGCCCGACAAAGCAGGGGCGACAAACAGATTTTTGAACGTTCGATATTGCGGATGCGGGAAGTGACCGATTTTCAAAGCTGGTGGAAAGTGCTTTGCGATACCGTGGAACAAATGGAATTTGTGTGGATGGTGATGAAGGTCGTTTGCCGAAACGGCAAGCCTCACACCCTGGTCTGGCGATGTTCCCGGCGAGAACTCGCTGAGCAGAATATGATCAGAATCGTGCTGCCGGTTCATGACCGGCGTGCGGGTCCGCCTTTGCAAATGGAACTGGCGGTCCACGTCAACGGCTCACTTGAAACCGCGGGTCGCCGAGTCGCCTATTTCAGCAGACTGATCGACGAATATTGTCCGGCGACACTTTCAAAAAATAAGGCGAGGGTGACATCGGGCCGTGTGACGCCGCTGGAGACTTTCTTGCCGGAGGATTCGACACTGCCGGAGACGAACGCGCCAACGGACGAACTGGACATGGAAACCAGCAAAGTGTCCTGAAGAGAAGGAAGGAATGGGTATGAACTTGAAACTTAACGCGGAGGAATATGGTCCGGAAATTTTTTCCACACCCATGCCCGGACCGGTATCCATTATGGGTGTCAATGTGATTCCGTTTGAGTCTTATGAACAGGCGGTGGCGTGTGTCGCCGAACGGATTAAGGCAAAGAAAAAATCGTTTTGCGTCGCGATCAATCCTGAAAAAATTTACCGGGCGGGAATGAACGAGGAATTAAAAACAGTACTTGAACGGGCCGATATTGGGATTTGTGACGGGGTGGGGGTTTCAATCGCGGCGAGAGTTCTGTATGGACAGCGAGTTTCCCGATGTACCGGAATCGATTTTTTTTACAGGCTCATCGAGCGGGCATCGAACGTCGGCTGGAAGATATTTTTACTGGGCGCTTCGCCACAGGTCAGCGAAACCGCCTGCATAAAACTCCAGCAGCAGTATCCGATGCTTCAGATCGTCGGTCGGCAGCATGGCTATTTCAATGACAGTGCTGCCGTTATCGAACAGATCAATCACAGTGGTGCGGATATGCTTTTTGTCGCAATGGGGTCGCCCCGGCAGGAATTCTGGATCGCTGAAAATCAAAAGGCAATCGATCCTTATTTTTGTATGGGTGTTGGCGGCACACTGGATGTCGTCAGCGGAAATACAAAACGCGCGCCTTATTTGTTCCGACGAACGGGGACGGAATTTTTATATCGTTTGATTTCAGATCCCAAACGATGGCGGAGGCAGAGTGTCTTGCCGTTGTTCATGTTTTCGGTGTTACGTAAAAAGATCAATGCACAAATACGGATGAACGCCCAGGCGTAAAGGAGGACCTATGTCAAATTCAACCGAACACACGGATATATCCGCGAGCGATCCTGGCGAAATTGCAGGACGGGTTACCGTACTCAATCATTCCGGCCCCAAACCGGTTATGAAAGCCGATCCGTTCGATCTGTATGCGCAGCCGGAGGTTCCCCTGATGGTCAAGCCTGTTTCAATCTGGCGGTTGCTAAGATTCAAATGGACAATCCTGGTTGTATTTTTACTGGTGACGATTCCGATGGCCGCCTGGATATGGACTTTTATCGTCCCTCAATATCGTGTGGCTGCCCAAATTCGTGTTCGCCCGATTATTCCTCGTCTTGTTTTCAAGACGGACGATAACGGCCCTATTCCATTGTATTCGTCATATCTCAATACCCAGGTCGCCATGATTATGAGTCCGGTCGTATTGCAGCGTGTTCTGGACAATCCGGGCGTCCAGCAGACAAAATGGTATTCCGAAAACAAAACACCCTCTTCGGGAAAACCCGGATCGCATATCGATCGTTTGACCAAAGCTCTGGATGTTCAGCCTCGCTGGATGACGGAAATCATCGATGTGGCAATGATGAGTCAGGATGCGAAAGAAGCCGAAACCATTGTGAACGCGATTCTGGATGAGTATATCGCCTTTGTTAGAGAAGGACTCGACCAGGACGACGACATGATGTACAAAAAGCTTCTTGAGGAATATAACTCCTTGCGCAATGAAATCGACGGCAGAGAAAAAATTGCCGCTAAACTGCGAAAAGACCTCGGTACAGGCACACCTGAAGAGCTGATCACACAAAGACGGGTCCGGCTGGATACGATGGAATCGCAACTCGAAAGTATTCGGCGCCAGATCACGATGTATCAATGGCAGCAGAAACTCCAAAAGACCAGTAAAACCACCGCTGAGCCTGCGGGACAAGTTCCGACCACTCAACCCAGGTCCGAACGATACGAAGCGGACGCGGAATGGCGGCGGTTGTACCTGGATTATCGCAATGTCGAACATCAGCTCAATATCCAGCGTGATCGGCTGGGGGTGAATCATCCAAGAATGATCGAGCTGGAGAAAAATTCAAAATTAGCGGAGGAACTGTTCCTGGCCCGGCAGGAATACCTTGACATTCAATATATGCAGAACGCGGATTTGCATGTCCTGACTCACCAGGCTTCATCGACTTCCATTCAGGATGAGCAGGCACTTGAACAGACTATCAAACAATTAAAATACGAAGAAAATCTTCTGGCTTCCGATGTTCAAAAAGAACAGATGAATTTTGAACGGGCATTCGACAGCGCTCAAATGCTGGGCCGCGAAAACGATATTATCCAGTATAAACGCGAACTGTATCAGGCGGTCCGGGCACGCCTGAATGAAAAAGAAATGGAACGCAATGTCCCCGGTTCAATCGAAGTCCTGGCTCGGGCGCAGATTCCAGGCGAGCCTCACCAGAATCGACGATTATTCTTTACCCTGGTGGCGGTCATGGCAGGATTGGGAATGGGACTGGTTACCGCTTTTTATCGCGCCAGTACGACGGAAACGATTCATGAAGCGGAAGAACTCCGTGATGTTGTTCGAAGCCCGTTTCTCGGACAGATTCCCTATAATCGATTTCTCGGCAACGGAATGGAATGTGAGTCGCCCGCCTGTGGTGAATTTATTCGAATCGTAAGAACGGCATTACTGCAGCGGCTTGAGAAAGATCAGGGTAATTCCATTCTGGTCACCAGTGCCTGTTGCGGTGCGGGTAAAACGACGGTTTCTATCTTACTGGCCCGGAGCTTTACCCAATGCGGAAAATCGGTGCTTCTGGTTGATTGCGATGTGCATAATCCGACGATCGCAATCCGGTTCGGCATTAAATCGACTCCCGGACTTCTGAGCGTTTTGAAAGAACAGATCGGCGATGAGGAGGCGATTGTCAAAACAAATCTGAGCGGGTTGGATGTGATTCCAGCCGGCATCGGATGGAATGAAAATGATCAGGAACTTTTAGCCAATGGAAATTTTGGCATTGGCCTGGCCCGGTGGCGAAAAAAATACGATGTGATTCTTTTTGACGGTTCCCCGATTTTACCGGTGGCCGATGCAAGAATTATCTGCCGTCAGATCGATGGCTGTGTCATGGTGGTTCAAAAGGGACACTGCCAGCGATCGGATGTGGTGGATGCGCTGGCCAATATCAGTTCTTCAGGCGGAAAGCTCTTCGGAACGATTTTTGTCGGTTCGCGGGCCAGAAATATCTATGGCGTCGATCGGATATTGTCGGGGGAATATCAGACCATAAAACAATTGGATCAAAAACTGGGGGAAGATACATGAATGAATGGGAAATGATCATCAGAACACCGGGTGGAGAGTACCTGACGGTGCGTCAGCTTATTTTAAAAATGCGCATGCTCGCGATTCGTGCTCTTGGCCGAATGTTTCGGCCTGAGGAAAACCTTTTTGCCTTCAGGATTATTCGGACCGGCAAGGGTGATGTCCTGGAAGGCTTGAGCCGGCGATATACCGCGATTGCCCTCATGGGATTACTGGAAGAGTCGGAAGATGTGATTCGACAGGTTTTACATGGCCGATCCATTACAACGATATGTCATCGTCTGGTCGATGGCGTTCACGAATCGCAGGACCTCGGTGAGGTGTCGCTGATATTATGGCTCGCGAGACGTGTTTCACACTATAATGTCGATAAAATATTCGATCATCTCAATATCCTGGATCCACTTGGAAGAGATTATTCCACAGTGGAATTATCATGGCTCTTGACAGGGTTGTCGGTTCGATGCAACGAAAAAACCGATACAGAAGCCGCAGGACTGGTCGCACGAAAACTCCTGCAATCCTTTAATGAAAAATCGGGAATGTTTCCCCATCGGCCGGGTTGGCGGCATACTAAAAATTATCGTTCCCATGTGACCTGTTTCGCAGACCTGGTATATCCCATTCAGGCGTTGTCCTATTACTATCTGCTGACCGGAGATTCCGAAGCGTTGGATGCCGCTTCGCGATGTGCCGAGCGAATCTGTTTCCTTCAGGGCAGGAGCGGTCAATGGTGGTGGCATTATGATTATCGAACGGGAAAGGTGATCGAAGGCTATCCCGTTTATGCGGTGCACCAGGACGCTATGGCGCCAATGGCGCTATTGGCGATCCAGGATGCCGGCGGGATGGACTACAGCCGATGGATCGATCGCGGCATCAGTTGGCTCGTCAATCCACCCGAAACCGGTGTCTCATTGATCGATCCCCAAGCCGATCTGATCTGGCGAAAAGTATGTCGCCATGAGCCGAATCGACTTTCACGGGGTTTACAGGCTGCGGTCAGTCGATTCCATGCTTCCTGGCGAATGCCGGGAATCGATTGGCTGTTCAGGCCCGAACAGATCGACTACGAATCTCGTCCATACCACATGGGCTGGATTCTCTGTGCCTGGCCTGCCGATAGAGTCGATGCGATGGAAAGATCGATTTATGCGCATGCCGACGATGAGACACAAGCCGAAATGATTTTGTCGATACCTTAACCCAAACCGATCGGTCGCATCGTATGAAATGAGGGATTTCATTACAACCTTTGAGTAAAAACTATGTTCAAACCCATTGAGATAAAAGAAAATCGAGCCGTCGAAAATCCAACCCCGGTTCGCCTGGTTTATATTCTTTCTGCGAGTCATTCCGGCTCCACCTTGCTGGCCATGCTGCTGGGTGCCCATACTCACCTTGTGACGGTAGGGGAACTTAAAGCCACGAATCTCGGCGATATCAATCGCTATCGATGCTCCTGTGGAAGTCCGATCCGAAACTGTGAATTCTGGAGCCAGGTTCGCCGGTGTATGATTCAAAATGGATATTCATTTGATATCACCGATTCCGGGACCGATTATTTTCGTATCAATAATCGATATATTCGCTATTTATTAAGACCACTGGTTCGCGGCCCGGTTCTGGAAAATATCCGCGACCTGGCATTAAACTTATCACCAGCCTGGCGACAGAATCTGCCGAAAATTCAAAATCAGAATTTTGCACTGATCCAAACCATTTGCCGTTTGGCAAACGCCAGAATAATTGTCGATTCCTCGAAAATCGGCCTAAGGTTAAAATACTTGCTTCAAAATCCGGCGATAAACGTCAAAATCCTGCGTCTGATTCGTGACGGCAGAGCTGTGGCGATGACCTATACCGATCCTGCCGCGTTCGCCGATTCGGAAAATCCGATGTTGCGAGGAGGTGGAATGGGCGGTGATCGAAACAATGAAAAAATATCCATCGATCAAGCCGCATGGGAATGGCGCCGAAGTAACGAAGAAGCTCACCAGATTCTGGCACGTGTTCCATCCGATCGCTGGATGGAAGTTCGTTATGAACATCTATGCCGAAACCCCAAAGTGACCTTATCTCGCATTTTTCGGTTTATCGGCGTGGAACCTCAGAATACCACGACAACCTTTCGTACCAAACCCATGCATGTTCTGGGAAATGGAATGCGCCTGGACACCGATAACGAAATCAAACTCGATGAGAGGTGGAAAAATCAAATGACCCCCGAACAACTCGCCCGATTCGACGCTATCGCCGGGCCGCTCAACCAACAATATGGTTACCATCAGTCTATCACACAGGAGAATCCGTGATTACACTCGGCAAAAATAACGATTACGATGAAACGGCAATCTCAATCGAAGCCGAAGCGGATTTAAGCGGACGCAATCGACTGTTTCGCAATGTACTCTCAAGTTGGGCAGGACATCTGGTTTTCATCATCTCAGGATTCATCATGCCCAGGATGATCGACACCCACGCCGGACAAAGCGGGCTGGGCGTATGGGACTTTGGCTGGTCCCTGGTCAGCTATTTCGGTTTTGTGCAGGCGGGAATCTGTTCCTCCGTCAACCGTTACATGGCCAAATACCGCGCCGTCAACGATGTACAGTCGGTTCGAAAGATTATCTCATCCGTGATCGGTGTTCAGATGATTATGGGTTTGATCGTCACAATGCTTTGTGTCATCACCATCCGAATCATGCCTCAAATTCTCAGCCACCAGCTTGGCGATCACATCAACCAGGCCCGGTGGGTCGTCTTTTGGCTGGGAATGAGCCTGGCAATTCAGATCCTCTTTTCTCCCTTCACCGGAGTCATCACAGGCTGCCATCGATGGGACCTTCATAACGCGCTGAATTCAGGATTTCATATCGGCATTGTCCTGGCGTGGATCATCGCCCTGACGATGGGCGGACAACTTCGCAGCCTGGCCATAATTAACTTCGTCGGCGTTACCATCACCGAGTTCGCCCGAATGATTCTCGCCTATCGGATTTGTCCCGAACTAAAAATACGTTTGGAATACATCAACTTAACCGATGCCCGAAAAATATTATTCTTCGGCGGCAAGTCCATCCTGACGACTCTTTCGCGCCTTTTGCTCTATCAAACCAGCAGCCTGCTGGTCGTCGGATATCTCGGCCCGGCGATCCTGGCTACCTATTCCCGTCCCAATTCCCTGATCAATCACGCCATGACGATCGTCAATAAATTCGCGTTCGTTCTCACACCCACCGCCAGCCACATGCACGCCCGAGGCCAGAAAAACGAATTGGGGCAACTCCTGATAGAAACAACGCAATATGGCGCCTATATCGCTTTTCCTCTCATAACATTTCTCGTCATCATGGGTTCGCCTTTACTGGTTTTCTGGATGGGACCCAAATACAACAAGGGAATCGTCCTGGTGATCCTCGCTCTGGGACATCTGCTTCCCATGATTCAGCAACCGGCGTGGACCATTCTTTCAGGCATGAACGCCCATGGTCGAATCGGCGTCGCCAATCTTATCGCTGCCATGGTTTCCATGGGGCTTGCGATTGTCGCGCTGGGAGTCCTCAAATGGGGACTCATCGGCGCAGCCCTGGCGATCGTCTTGCCGCTGAGTGTTATTTATGGATTTTATATCCCGATCTATACCTGTCATTGCCTGAATCTATCGCTGAAAAAATACATCCTGGGGTCGGTATATCGACCCTTAATAATGGTTTTACCTTTCGCCGCTTGCCTGGGGATTACCCGAATCATTTTTCATGCCGCGCCGTTTGTTGCTCTTCTGACAGGTGCAATATCAGGAGCACTGGTTCTTGGCTTGCTCTACTGGCGATACGTCATCCCTGACGAAATTAAAAACCGAATATTACGTTCGCGATCAAGAATTACACAACAAGTTACTGTAACCGAATCATAATCCAATGCGGAGAAAACCGATATGAAGCCTTCTGAGATAAATATACAAACCTCATCGTCCAAACCATCCATCTGTATGGTCGCGCATTTTGCCTACGGAACATTATCGGGAAAATCCAACGGACATATCGGCGGCGTCGAACAACAGGTGTCGTTACTCGCCCGATGGTTTGCTTCGCAAGGATATCCTGTAAGCATGCTCACCTGGGATGAAGGACACCCCGACGGCGAGCCGGTCCATGGCGTTAAAGTTTTCAACATCTGTCGTCGCAAGCAGGGAATCAAAGGTCTGCGATTCATCCATCCCCGTTGGACCGGACTCATCCGTGCCCTCGCACACGCCAACTCCGACATCTACTATCAAAACTGCGGTGAATGCGTCACAGGTCAGGTCGCCGCCTGGTGCAAACTGCATGGCCGAAAATTCGTCTACGGCATCGCCAATGACAGTGATGTCGATCCCGAACTTCCCCAGATGAAAACATTACGCGAAAGAATACTCTATCGTTACGGCTTACAACACGCAGACTGCGTCATCGCCCAAACCCGTCACCAGCAACGATCGCTCTGGACCGGCTGGGGAATCGAGTCCACACTCATCCCCATGACCTGTTCTCCCTGGCGTGACAACGGTTATTTATGCGTCGAA
>JAAZAW010000094.1 GCA_012514125.1 Phycisphaerae bacterium
ATCTTAAGGCTCGCTTTCACTACGGCTCCGCAGCGACCGCTGCTTAGCCTTGGCGTGTACATGCACTCGCCGGTCCATTATGCAAAAGGTACGCCGTCACACATTCCCTTGCGGGCATAGTGCTCCGACCGCTTGTAAGTGTATGGTTTCAGGTACTTTTAACTCCCCTAGAAGGGGTACTTTTCACCTTTCAGTCGCCCTACTTGTTCACTATCGGTCGCTAGAGAGTACTTAGCCTTGGAGAGTGGTCTCCCCGGTTTCACACGGTCTTCCACGAGGACCGTGCTACTCTGGTACGACCTAAGGTTGGCGCGAACTTCGCTTACGGGGCTGTCACCCTCTATGGCCGGCCTTTCCAGACCATTCTGCTCGCTCTACCAATCCTATATCGGTCGCCCGCAACCCCAGACCGAAGTCTGGTTTGGGCTATTCCGCCTTCGCTCGCCGCTACTAACGGAGTCTCACATTTGATTTCTTTTCCTACAGGTACTTAGATGTTTCAGTTCCCTGCGTTCGCGCAAACCGGACTATGAATTCATCCGGATGCGACAGCATCAGGTTGCCCTGTGCTGCCGGGTTTCCCCATTCGGAGATCCCAGGATCAATGCTTGTTTGTCAGCTTCCCTGGGCTTATCGTAGACTACAACGTCCTTCATCGCCTTCTAGCGCCTAGGCATCCGCCATGCACCCTTAGTAACTTGACCGCCCTTTATCATCTACTGATAAGGGCATCGCCAAACATTATCTTCAGACGCGCCTCAATCGACTACTCCGATTTTTAAAAACTCGGAGCCGGTTTTCGATTAAATTGTATGGTGCTCTAATACGCCTCACACCTATGAAATTTTCAAAGAACCTATTGATCAAAGTCCTTTTAAGGACTTCTTTCTTATCGCCACTTATCCAAGTGGCAAGAATAGCAATCTTAACCGATCCACTTCCATTGTCAAGAGCTTTTTAGAATTTTTTTATTTCCTTTTTTCGCCCTTCGACATGGAGACGATCGGGATCGAACCGACAACCCCTAGCTTGCAAAGCTAGTGCTCTCCCAATTGAGCTACGTCCCCAAATTTCAGAATTCTGGACTTTCATCCGACATTCTGCGACGTGGGCCCGGATGGAGTCGAACCATCGACCTCGTCGTTATCAGCGACGCGCTCTAACCAACTGAGCTACGAGCCCGACTAAAAACTCTACTTCGATTATGTCGGACAAGCAAGCTCATCCTCTTTAATCTGGTTTTTCCATGTTTGATCAGGTTCTTCAGTTCTCAAAAAAGCTCAGAAACAAAAAGGCCGCCGGAAAACCTGGCGGCCAAAGGTTTATACCCTTTACATGCCACCCACTATTCAGCTAAAGCTGCTTAACGTTTCCAGCATTCTTTTTTTTGTTCCTTTTCGTCGTCATTCATTCTCATGCGTCACGACGAGATTTACATAATACCGACCAAAAACTTTTTGTCAACCCGATTTTAAAATTTTTTTTGTCACTCTATTTCAGCACCAAAATCATAGGCGCCAAATTAAAGGAAATCCACACTTTTCCGGCTAAAAATCAAAGTCCTCGCCTATACGCCGACGGGCCGCAAAATGCTCATACGCTTCATGCCAATACTCCACTTTTGCATCACCCATTCGCCAGCACAAGTAAATTTCGCGCCCACCGTACATCGCAGGCCATTCCACCGTTCCGCTTTGCCAGTCGCGAAGCTGGCAACCAATTGAATTCAATTCCTGCGTATAAACTTTGAGCTCCTGCAACACCCCCTCGTATTGCCTCTTTAAAGCCAGGCGCTCTTTCCGCTCGGTCGCTTTATCCAGGATGGAATTGCGTTCTTCGATAATCTTCGCGCGGCAATAGAGACTTAAAACATCCTTAACTATCCGTACTACAAGGACTAAAGAGCGATTCGCCTCTTCGACGGTAAAATACCGGATGTTGATCATCTGACTGGATTCGTCGGATAAGCCCACAGTGTTATAGGTGTTCATGCTCTGCCCTCTCATATACAAGATAGCTGGCCTCGCCTGTTCACTTACTAAAGCTTATCGCTAAATGGAAATTATGTCAACTCCCCATGCATCTATTATAATCATTAATATTATAGGACACAATCCCTTGGCTCAGAAAATCCGGAATATTCCAAAAAATAAAACAAAAACCGTAAGATCAACAACGCCATTCACTTTTTTCGTCGAAATTTTTCTGATTTTTCGATTTTTCAACCCAAAGACCTTCTTTTCGCTGTATTTTTTTACTTTTCTGACTTAGATTTTCATCTAGTATTGGAAAAATCGGCAAATATCCTATATCATCTGCCCTATGAAATGGTTAAATTTCGTTATTTTTGCATATTTGGCTTTGATCATGCAGACCACGGTGTTACCCATCCTTTTTCCAGATAGTTTCAGACCCTGGGCGATGGTTATTCTTGCAAACGCCTATCTGTTGAGCAAATTTGAAAGCTCTACCGTATTGCTGGTTTGGTTGATCGGGCTTCTGGGCGATTTGACCAGTCTTTCACCGCTGGGAAGTCAGGCGTTGGCCTTTGGAATCTATGGTCTTCTGATCCTCGCCATGCGACCGATTCTTTTTACCGAAAGTCCTCTCGCCCATGGAATTACCGCCGTCATCGGCGTGATTCTCGTCGCCGCCATTTATGCCGTAATCGATTTTATCAATAGCAAGACCATGCCATTGCCCTATAACCTTCCAGAAATCATTGGACAAGCTCTGGCTACGGGACTCGCCGCCTGGTTCATCGTCAAATTTTTCGTTTCCAAAAAGCGATCCGCGTTCGACCGTCGATGATCCTCAACTTCCAACTTCTATTTTTAACTTTCAACTCCTTTTGACAGAACCGCCGCATACGATTACCATATTCATTGATCAAATTTGATCGGCGCGATGAAGATAGAATAAAATTCAACAACAGGGTTCAAAGGAATAAAACGTCTTCCCCAGCCAAAAACGGATAGGTGAAAACTAAGACACATGTTCAACTACCGAATGAAATTATTATTACTGGGTTTTGTCGTCTTCGGCATGGGACTGGTTTTTCGTCTGGGCATGGTGCAGATTGGACAACACGAACAATACGCCCAAATTGCCTCTTCCACCCCGGCAACACCTATCAAACCCATTCCTCCCACGCGAGGACGAATCCTTGCCAGAGGCCCGGGCGGCGATGGAACCGTGGAACTCGTCGCCAACGAACCGTGCTTTGAACTCGCTGTTTACTACCCCGTCATGGACCCCGACAAATGGTGGATCAGCGATCAACTTCGCACCATGAGAAGAAAAATCCGAAAACAACGAAACGAGTCCAAACTCAAAATTCCCGACGAAGAACTCCTGCCTATCCTCACCGGCCAAATCGAACAATTCTGGCAAAATCTGGGCATTCTGACCGAATGTCCCCTGGCACAACTCCAGGCGACACGGGAACGCACCACCCAGGTTATCCGTTCCTGGGTTGAAAACGTCCATAAAGATCGCGAAACCATCGCCTATCCTATCCTCGAACAGCGGATGTATTATCCCGTCGTCTCGGACCTCGATGAAGACCAGGCCATCGATCTTCGCGCTCAACTTGGAAATTCATCCTGGGTCATTGTCCGTCCGAGCAGCAGAAGACTTTATCGTCGCGGCGATACCCTTTGCCATTTACTCGGCAGAACAACCCGAACACCGGGATCGCTTCCAAAGACCACCAAAATCATCGAAAAAGATTATCTCCCCGGCGAACTCGAAGGACTCAGCGGACTTGAAGCCGTCTGCGAAGAACACCTCAAAGGGTATCGCGGATGGGTCGAAACCGACGAAGACCCGCAAATCATTTCCCAGCCTGAAGATGGCGAAGATATCGTTTTAACTATTGATATCGCCCTGCAGGAATACATCCAGCATCGCCTTAAAAAGCAGGTCCGACAACTTCCCTACGCCACGGGCGCCGCTGCCGTCGTCGTTGACCTGCAAAAATGGGAACTTTTGGCTCTGGCATCGGTACCGACGTTCGATCCCTCCGAATACGTCAAAAAATTTCATCAACTTTCGAACGATAACGTAAAACTTCCCCTTTTTAATCGAGCACTCTGGGGTCGATACGCTCCCGGCTCGATTGTCAAACCCATTATCGGCGCCTGGGCCGTCAGCGAAGGAACCGTCACTCCGTTCCAGACCTTTTACTGCCGAGGCTACCTCTCTGAAAACCTCAGACGATTCAAATGCTGGTTGCCCTCAGGACATCACGATGTCGACCTGATCCATGCCATTAAGGGAAGTTGCGATATTTATTTCTATCGACTTGGGGAACTCCTCACCGCCGAAGGGGTGTCGGAATTTTACAAAAAAATCGGATTTGGAAATCCCGTTCCCATCGGTATCGATAACGCCGCGGGACGCGTCCCCACCCAGGAATGGTTCATCTCGCACCACGGAAGAGGTATGAGCGCCGGCGATGCCAGGAATCTTGCTATCGGTCAGGGCGACCTTGAAATCACTCCGCTCCAGGCTGCTGTGATGATGTCCGCGGTCGCGACGGGACGATATCAGCCTCCGCGTTTCATCGTCGGAAAACCACTTCCACGGGGCCGCCCGATCGGCATCAGCGCCTACGCCCTGAACCTCGTAAGAAACGGCATGGACAAAACGTTGAACGATTCCGACGGCACGGGCCATAAATACGCCTTCGCCGAAGAACTCACCGTCCGCGCCGCTGGAAAAACCGGAAGCGCCCAGGCCCCGGCACGTTCGATCCAATGGCAGGTAAGTTATCAGGACCCCCTTACCAGCCAACCCGTAACTCACATCGTCGATAACCTGACCCGATTTATTCGTTCGTCCCCTGTTCCAAGAAAAGACCTCAACTGGCGAACCATTCGTTCCATTCCCGAAATGAAAGAAGAAGACAAACGCGACCCCGCTACAGGCAGGTCTCAAGGCCTGGCCCATGCGTGGTTTGCCGGTTACGCCCCGATCCAACGGCCTAGAATAGCCGTTGTCGTTTTGATAGAATACGGTTTGGCGGGTGGGAAGGCTGCCGGGCCTGTCTTTCACGACATCATGCTCAAATGTCAGGACCTGGGTTATATCGGCGACCGACGAAAGATCACTTTTAACAACTGGCAGATCGAGAGATTACATGAGATTGACGAATACACCGACGAATAAAAATAATACCTTTTTAGGTCTGTCGCCCGCCAGCACGGCCGTCCTGCTCGGAACCATCGGTCTGGCGGCGATGAGCCTGTTGATGATGTACGCGATCGACAACGCTGAACTGCCTCAGAGCATTGTTCCTGACAATATTTTCCGCAGCCAGTCCATTTTCATGCTTTTCGCCTTTGGCGTCATGCTCGTGATGCGTTCGATCAATTATCAGCGTATCGGCGATCTGGCGTATGCCTTGTTCATCTTTACGCTCGTCTTGCTTACGGCGGTACTGGTGTTTGGCTGGATCGGCCAGCGCGTGGATTTCATCGGCAAGATTTTTCCCTATGTCAACGGTTCGTGCCGGTGGATTCGCCTGCCATTTTTTCAGATTCAGCCTTCCGAATTCATCAAAATCACCTATATCCTGGGGCTGGCACGATACTTACGATATCGAAAAAATTATCGACAATTTCAAGGTCTGCTCGGACCTTTCGCGTTGACACTTTTGCCGATGATTCTCATCCTGCTCGAACCGGATTTGGGAACCGTGTTGTTACTCCTGCCGATTTTATTCATCATGATCTATGCCGCCGGCGCGAAGGTTCGTCATCTGGTGGCCATTATTGTTCTGATGATTGCCTGCGTTCCTGTTTTTTTTGCGAACATGGCACCGTATCAGCGAAGCCGGGTTGTTGGTGTTTTTCTTCAGTCTGCCGAGGTTCGGACCTGGCTCGAAAGTCATCCCAAGGTCAAGGACTACGTCTATCCGGACAAAGACCTCAAACAGTGGAAAAACAGTGTTGAAGGCTTTCATCTTTTGCATGCCAAAACGGCCATCGGAACAGGCGGCATCATCGGTAACGGCTATGGTAAGGGCGTTTATCTGGAAGGCTCGCGTAAATTGCCCGAATGTCATAATGATTTTATTTTTGCCATAATCGCCCATCAATTCGGTTTTTTTGGCGCAGCAGCAGTGATTCTTTTTTATCTCATTATAGCTACGGGGCTTGTGGAAATCGCCGGCAAAACCGCCGAACCGTTCGGGCGACTGATCGCGGTGGGCATTCTGGCGATTTTACTCATCCAGGCGGGTGTTAATATCGGGATGACCCTTGGTCTGATGCCGATTACCGGCTTGACTTTACCTTTTGTAAGTTACGGCGGCAGTTCTCTGCTGACCTTTTTTATTTTGATCGGTCTGGCTCTGGCCATCGACCGAACCCATCCTCTGCAGATCGGACCCAAGCCTTTTGAATTTGAGAATGATTCGTAAGTTATTTTTTAAATAGATTTACTAACAAATACCAATCAGGAGACAGAACACATGGCTATTGAAAAAATTACCTCATCCCAGGCCCCTGCGGCGATTGGACCTTATTCTCAGGCGGTGGCGGCAGGATCGTTTGTGTTTACATCGGGGCAAATTGCCCTGGATTCCGCGAGCGGCAATGTTGTCGCAGGTGGAATCGATGTTCAGACGCGGCGAGTTCTGGACAATCTCAAGGCGGTACTCTCAGCGGCGGGATGCGAATTTACCGATGTCGTCAAGACGACCGTTTATCTTAAAGACATGAACGATTTTCCCGCGATGAACAAAGTTTATGGTGAATATTTCGCGGAACCTTTCCCGGCTCGATCCACTGTCGAGGTCGCGAGGCTTCCTAAAGACGTTCTTGTTGAAATCGATGTAACCGCGATTAAAAAATAAGGTAGATTTCCAGAAAAGAAAATCCACCTTATACCTGTTATTTTTGAGGTTAATCGAAATATTTCAGCAATCCCGGAATAATCAGACTCCGGATATCGGTGGAATCGTAATAACGGGTTTTGACCCAGTCGCTGTAGTTTTTCCAGCCTTCGACACTTTCGATTTTCTTGATTCGGTTGTCGAGGAGCGCAGCCAATCGGACATACATACCGGCAGTGCCGTGGGTATAGAACCGCAAATCGGAGGAGTCGAGTCCGGGCCATTGTTCGATGAGTTCCACAGCCCGCAGGACGTCATAAACCCGCATGGCGGCCAGAGAATCGTCGAGCCAGAAAAGATCGTCGTTGAGCTTGTGGAGTGCTCCATAAAACTCCCGGGCAGAAGGGCCGTTGAGAATAGAGGGTTCGAGGCATCCCATACCTGAGACGTCGAGCACCAGCACCGCCCTTCCCGCCTGACAGGTTTTGCGAATCCAAGGGGCGTGGTCGGCAGCGGCCTGCGTCCCATTGTTCCAAACCGCGAGTGTCACGGGTGTTTTTGATTCGCTTTGTCGGAAATCACGGAACATTACCCCGTAATTGCAGATGTCTTCCTGCGAAAACCAGAGGCCGGCTTGAATTGCCAGGTTGTTGATACGGGGAGTATAATAGACTCGCAGATTTAAATCGCATTTTTTTCGGCCCGCAAAGATTTTTTCTCGCAGCCAATCGTTTTTTTTCTTTTGTGAGAGTTGTTTGCGTTGTTTTGTCAGCAGTGTCAGGCGATCGAGGTTTTCTTCATATACAAATCTGGCTCCGGGCAGTTCGCCGCGAACCTGACCCGATTGAGTGCACCAGAGTTGTGAAGGCTCGATGGGTTGGATGTCTTCGTCCCGTGGGGTGACTTTCTTTCCCAGAAGATGCTGCGAGAAGAACTCCGCCGCTGCACGGGCAAGGTTCCGGGTGTAACAATGCGTCGAAACATCTTCCACCAGGTCCACTTTTCCGGGTTGGCCCAGCATCTTCCAGAAGCGTTTGCATCGCTGGACGGTTCGGCGGGTTCCTTCAATGGGGAAAAAGTCATAGGTTACCGCAAGGACCCGCACCGGTTTGGGGCACATCGCCAGCAGAATGTCTTCATGATCCCATCCCAGGGCCGTCATTCCGCGCCAGATTTGCTCGGCATCCTGAGCGCCGCCGACGTACATATAACTTTGACGATTCATGACAAACGTGCCCGGTGCGGCGGCGGCGATTCTCGGATCGCACATCATCATCAGGCAGGTCTGGGTTCCGCCGCCTGAATTGCCTGTTATGCCGATTCGTTTTGGATCGACCTCCGGACGTGTGCATAAATAATCGACACCACGCATGATATCATGAACAAAATATCGGCAAAGACTATCGCCCAGCGCGGAACACTGGCTGCCTGCATGGTCGTGTTCCGGGCAGCAGCAATTGATGGTCGTGCCCTTTAACGATTTTTCATAATAGCTGAACCGTTCGCCCTGCCCTATCGGGTCCTGGGCCAGGACGACCAGTCCTGCCTTGGCGAGATATCGACAGACAATTTGGTATTCCTCGACATGTTTGGCTTGGGGATGATGCCCGGAGGCAAACAGTACCGCTCCGCGAGGCGTGGTAATACCGTCGGGGACATAAAGGTTGGCAGTGACGAAGGCTTTGGGACGGGATTCAAAAATTACTTTTTCGATCCGAAACCCTTCCTGCTGAATTGTGCCGACGATTCGGGGATTGAGAGGGGTGGAGCTTGAGGGAAGACCGCCCATCGATTTGATCAATTCATTCCGCAACCATTGTTGACGTTTTTTTAAGGCCTGGGGTGTTTTGATCGCATCGCGGGCAGCGTCTCCTGCGGCAAACGCCCGAACAGAACGTTCATAAACATGACGTTTCAATTGATCTTTTACATCGTAGTAATACTGATCGGGAGCAAAAATTGTGATTTCATTCGGATTCATTGAATTACCTTTTTACCTGGACTCGTTAAATTTTATCAACCTTTTAAAATACTCGATTTCGACGTATTTCGATTTTACTCGTCCAGTATTATCGGCGTCATCAAAAAATTCAATGTCGGTTGAAATCTACTATCAAAATCACCAAATATTCAACCTCTGGGTCATGTTATTTTGATCCATACGGCAGACTCAGAGGTTGAAAGAAATTTACAATACTCCGGAAGTATTAAACCAAAAGCGTATTACTCCAAGCCCGTCGACCAGGCTCATCCTCGATCTCCAGTCTGGCGTAAGACCAGTTCGGTGGAATTTCGAAAGTTCCGTGCGTAATCGTGTTATTTTCGCAATTTCCCAGACGTTTGCCCTCTCCTCGCGGACCAACCAGACGAATGGCGCTTACGGGGGAAGTTTCAACATGGACCTGTTGTCCGTCGAATTCGATTTTGTGGAAATCCGGTCCGCATGACGAATAATAATTTCCCGCGCGAATCGCCGACATAATTTCATCGACCGTTCGAGACTTCGCATTGACGACGATCCATCCGCCATGCCAGCAATTTCCTCCATGCGTATCGTCGGAGGCGAATCCCAGAACATTCCGCCCCTGTATCAGCATGGAATCCCAGACAAAAGCACCGTCCGATTTTCCGTTGGACCACCTGCAGACATGATTATAGACTTCCACACCATGAAACGGATATTTTATCGCATCGTCCAGCGTGTTTCCCATCCAGTGCGGATGGGCGAGAATAATTAGGCCGTTTTGACGAAGGGCTGATTCGATCCCGGCTTTCAATCCCATCTCCCGCGTCAGGCCGGTAAAATTTCCAAGACAAACCACATGATAATTCGACCCGTCGGGGTCCGGTCCGTCGATCTCGATTCCATTGATCCATAAAAGCCGATTCGGGTCGTTCGTCTCCGGCTCATTCGAGGAAATCCAGTGGTCGGTCCTGAAGAGAAAATCGAATCCCGCCTTTTCATACATCGCCCCCAACTCTTGAGGCGACAAGCCTCCGTCGGAAAGCGTGGAATGGGCGTGCGTGTTTCCTTTATACCAGGTGCCGGAAGTGTCATAGCGAAATTTTTTCATGAAGTTATTCCTTTATTGTGTTTCATTATTTCGTTGCAATTTTCTTCTTATACCCCTATATTGATTTAAAGTCAATTTATTTGATTAGGAATCAATATGAATCTGGTAGCTCTGGCTCTTCGGCTTCGAACAATCCGAACGGAAAAAGGAATGACGCTCGACGATCTGGCGAAACAGTCGGGCCTGACCGCGAGCATGCTGTGCAAGATCGAGAATTTTCGTGTAACACCTTCTTTGCCCGCTATCGCGGCAATTGCCAAGGCATTGGGCGTGACACTCAGTGCGTTGTTCACCGACATCGAAGACCCGCCGGAAGTCGAGGTCGTTTGTGCGCATGAACGAAAGCTCATCCATCGCGACGATTCGGCATGGAGTTATTATGCACTTTTGTCAAACCAGGCGAACTATCATGTCGAACCGTTTATCGTCGAGATTCCCCCCGGCCATCCTCCCCGAAAAAAGCAATCGCACGAAGGCGATGAATTTATGCTCATGTTATCCGGCACCCTGGATTTTATTCACGGTGATAAAACCTATCGCCTCAAAAAAGGCGACAGCACCTACAGTAATGGGAATGTTGAACACACCCTGATCAATCCAACACAGCAACCGGCCAGGATTCTGGTCGTTTATTGCAATCAGAGAGGCAGCGACGGCAGACCATGTTCACGGGAATAGATCAAAGCGTTATTTTTGCCTTAGGCAGTATGTTTTTCGCGGGCGTCAACGATATCGTCTTTAAGAAACAAGCGATCAGCGGTTTGGGGCGCGGACAGTACCTGAGCATCGTCGGTATCGTCTGGATGCTCGTCTTCACATTGATCGCCCTGATGACAGGCGGATCAACCATTACACGAAACGCCCTTTTCTGGGGGCTTATCGCCGGCGGATTTTCGATTTCCTCGAACTATCTGCTCGTCTGGAGTCTTCGACACCTCGACGCCAGCATCGGGGCGACGATCTATCGTTTGAATCTGATCCTGGTCGTTATTATCGCTGTTTTCTGGCTTGATGAAACTCTGACCCTTCTTAAAATCATCGGCCTGAGTTTCGCGGGTGCGGCGATTCTTCTTTTTTCGGGAAAATCCTCCTTTGGCCCCAAAAACAAGCTCAAAATACAGGCGTTTGTCCTGGCGTTTTTCGCCAGCGCCCTGCGAGCGGGCATGGGCATTACCTATAAACTTGCGGCGATAGATTTTCATGATCTGCCCGTCGATGAACGTGCCGTTCAGAATTACTGGTTCATCGCCATTCAAGGGTTGATCTGGTTCGTAGCAGGTTTGTTCATTTCCATTCGTTTTGAAAATGAAACCGCTCTGAAATCTCGGAATGTGGGTTATGGTGTGCTCAGCGGGGTCCTCATTTGCGGGATCGTCCTGTTCATGGCCAAATCGCTCGCCGTCGGCAATGCCAGTGTCGCCATTCCCATCACCCAAATGAGTTTTCTGATCACTTCACTCATTTCCTGGCCGTTGTACCGCGAACAATTCTCGTTCAACAAGGTTCTTGCGTTGACTTTGGCAAGCGCAGCCATTGTATTTTTGACTCTGAACGCTTAATAAAAAAAGGCGAGTACTCATGATGAGTACCCGCCTTGAGTTTCTCTGATTGTCGCGGAATTTGTTAATCGCGATCTCCGCGTCGGCCTCTGCCGCCATCCCGTCCACCATCCCGGCCGCCTTCACGGCGACGTTCGGTGTTTTCCGGAATGTTGGCTTCGATTTCAGGATTCAAGCCGCCTTTCATTGTCAGTTTGACCCGACCCTGATCGTCGATGCCGATCACTTTCACCTTGACCATATCGCCGACCTTGACCACATCGTTGACCGAGCCGACATATTTGTCCGCCATTTCGCTGATGTGAACCAGACCGTCCTGACCGGGCAACACTTCGACAAAGGCGCCGAAATCCTTGATCGAAATGACTTCGGAGGTATAAACCCTGCCGACCTGAACTTCTTCGGTGATCGCTTCGACCGCTTCCTTGGCCTTTTGAGCGCTGTCGCCGTTCGGACAGGAAATATAGACCGTACCGTCGTCCTCGATCTCGATCGTCGCGCCGGTGTCTTCCTGAATCTTTCGGATCATCTTGCCGCCAGGTCCGATGACCTTGCCGATCTTCTCAGGATCGATCTTGATCGTCAGGAGCTTGGGAGCATAGGGCGAGAGGGTCTCTCGCGAAGCAGGCAGCGTCGCCTTCATCAGTTCAAGAATATGCAGCCGAGCCGTGCGGGCACGTTCGAAGGTTTCCCGAATGATGTCCAGCGACAGGCCTCGAATCTTAAGATCGAGCTGAATGCCCGTGATGCCCTTTTCTGTACCGGCGACCTTGAAGTCCATATCGCCGAAATGATCTTCATTGCCGACGATGTCGGTGATGAGTAATCGTTTGTCCGCCGAGGTGATCATCCCGATGCTGATGCCCGCGACCGGCGATTTGATCGGCACACCCGCGTCCATCATGGAAAGCGTCCCGCCGCAAACCGTCGCCATGGAGCTTGAACCGTTGGATTCAAGGACGTCGCTCACCAGTCGAACCGTATAGGGGAAATCTTCCACCGCCGGCATGACCTGGGCCAGCGAACGTTCCGCCAGGGCGCCATGACCGATTTCTCGTCGGCCTGGACCGCGAATCGGACGAACTTCGCCCACACTGAACGGCGGGAAGTTGTAATCAAGCATGAATTTCTTGCTGTATTCCTCCGCCAGACCATCGACGATCTGTTCGTCTTCCGCAGTTCCCAATGTGGTGATGACCAGTACCTGGGTCTCGCCGCGAGTAAAGACCGCCGAACCGTGGGTACGGGGCAGCAATCCCACTTCGCTGGTGATGGGCCGAACCTGATCGAACGCCCTGCCGTCTTCCCGCTTGCCTTCCAGAATCATTTCACGGGTGGTCTCTTCTTCGAAATCTTCAAACG
>JAAZAW010000095.1 GCA_012514125.1 Phycisphaerae bacterium
CACTCTTCAAAAAAAATAAAAATATTTTTCATCCTTATCTTCGTTCAGATAAATCACTTACGATTTTTCGATGTTTTTTATTTTTCCAAAAATTTGCATCCGGCCAATCGTGTGCTATCTTTAAGGGTAGAGCGGGGCGGGCTTTGGGCTTTGGGCTTTGGGCTTTGGGCTTTGGGCTTTGGGGCGTGTTGCCCAAGTTTTTCCTTACAATCCTGATGGGTTAATGATCAGAGTTGGGCGTATGGTTTAGAGAAGTCTCCGTGATGATCGGAAAAAGATTGATTGCCGCGATCCGGAATTTACGGAAGTTGCTGCGGTTATCGGGGCCGCCACCCCCAAAAGGTGGCCTGTGGGGCTTGTGTGGGCGATCCTGAACCTTTTTGTTTTTTCGCAAGGTGACATGAAACCTTTTCGCCGCTTTATTCTCAAGGTCGATACAGCCAAACAACCCGGACTCCTGGAATGGGACTCCTGTGCATTTAAGATCATTTCTTAAGCAACACGCCCCAAAGCCCAGAGCCTGCCTTCCTCCCGCGGACCGCGGACTATTTTTTCTCATCTTTCTTTCGATAATCTTCGGTTCGGTGACGGACGATTTCCCCTTCGATCATGTAAATGACATCTTCGGCGATGTTGGTGGCGTGGTCGGCGATGCGCTCGAGATGCCGGGAAGCGGAGAGCATGTGGATGAGCGATTCAGCCTGTTCGGGATGGGCCTTGATGACGTTTTGAACCTGAAGATACATTTCGCGGTTCATGGCATCGACTTCATCATCCGCGGCGCAGACCTCCCGAGCCAATTCGGTGTCGGCATTGACCAGGGCATCCAGACTGCGTTTGAGCATCGACTGGGTTTTACGAGCCATTTCTTCGAAGTCGAAAAAAATGATGGGTTTGAATTGCTTTTGCGAGGCAAGAAAGACCGCTCGTTCGGCGATATTTACAGCCAGATCGCCGATACGCTCCAAATCGTTGTTGATTTTGAGGACCGCGACGATGAACCGCAGATCGCTCGCGACAGGCTGATGGAGGGCGAGAATCTTCAGACATTCCTCTTCGACGACGACTTCGGTCTGATCGATCTCGATGTCGAAGTCGATCACATCCTGGGCCATGCCCGCATCGCGGGTCTTGATCGAACGCGCCGATTTCTGGACGATGTCCTCAACCACCGCGCCCAGAGATAAAATTCGTTTTTTGAGATTTTCGATTTCGCGTTCCATGTGTTTTGCCATTGAACTGGTCCTTTATAGGGATTTCATTTTTCTCGATCATCCGAATCGTCCGGTGATGTAATCCTCCGTTTGTTTCATGGCCGGTTTCTTGAATATCTGTTCGGTACGCCCGAACTCGACGATAGATCCGTTATAGAAAAACGCGGTGTAATCGGAGACACGAGCCGCCTGCTGCATGTTGTGCGTTACCAGAACGATGGTGTATTTTTCCTTGAGGGCTTCGATCAGGTCTTCGATCTTGGCGGTGGCGACCGGATCGATGGCGGAACTCGGTTCATCCATTAACAGGACCTCCGGTTCGACCGCAATGGCCCGAGCGATGCACAAACGTTGTTGCTGACCGCCGGAAAGCTCGGTTCCCGGACGATCGAGCTTATCCTGAACTTCATCCCAGAGCGCGGAGCGTTTCAACGCCATTTCGACCCGATCCGCCAATTCGTTTCGGCCAATGCGATAGTGCAGCCGTAAGCCATACGCAACGTTTTCAAAGATCGTCATTGGAAACGGGCTGGGTTTCTGGAAGATCATGCCGACACGCTTCCGCAGATCGATGAGATTCATTTCCGGCGAAAGAACATCTTCACCGTCGAGAAGAATTTGTCCCTGCGCCTTTTGATTTCGGTAGAGTTCGAAGATGCGGTTATAGGTGCGGATGTGTGTGGACTTGCCGCAACCCGACGGTCCGATGATGGCGGTGACCTGATTGGCGAAAAGATCGATTGTATTGTCGAAAAGAGCCTGATGATGCCCATAGAAAAAATTGAGATTGCGTACCGAGATTTTGACGGCCTGCTTCGATGGGTCTGAATCGACGGTCGTCGATGTTTTGCGTTCGTCGACCAGACCGGCCAGACTGCAAAATAGATTGTCGGATTTTTCCGCCGGCATCATCATTTTTTCTCCTGTAACAAGAAACGCGCACAGAGGGTCAAAAAAAGTACGCCGAGGGTAATCAGCAACGACGCCCCCCAGGCCATCTGTTGCCAGTCGGTATAAGGCGACATGGCGTAATTGTAAATCGTGACGGTCAGATTACCCGTGGGTTTATTGAGCCATCCCGGCCAGTAGGGACTATTCAAGGCTGTAAAGAGCAAGGGTGCTGTTTCACCGCTTACCCGGGCCACCGCCAGGAGCGATCCGGTCAGAAGACCTTTTTTCGCGGCTTTGAAAACGATATCCAGCGTGGTTTTCCATCTTGGAACGCCAAGTGCCAACGCCGATTCCCGCAGCGTGTCGGGGACCAGATTGAGCATGTCTTCCGTAGTTCGGGCAACCAGTGGAATCATGATGATCGCCAGGGCCACAGCCCCTGCGTAGCCTGAAAAATGTCTCACGGTCACGACAAGCATGGCGTAGACAAAAACACCGATGATGATTGACGGCGTTCCCATGAGAATATTGGAAACAAAACGTACGGGACCGCTGAGTTTACTCCGTAGACCGAATTCCGCGAGGAAGACTCCCGCGAAAAGACCGATGGGCACGCCGATGAGGGTGGCCAAAGCGGTGATAACGACGGTGCCGAGAATCGCATTCGCCAAACCGCCCCCTTCGACACCGGGCGGGGTCGGCAGTTTTGTAAAGAAATCCCAGTTAAAAGCACCGATGCCTCGATAAATGATTTCATAAAGCACCCACACCAGGACGGCAATGCCGATGAACGATGAAAGTGTCGAGACCGCCATTACCATAAAGTTGATCGACCGGCGTGTCCAATTCGATCTGGGTTTCATGCCCGGCCTCCTGTCGATTTACGCAAACGCCTGAGCCAAAGTTGTGCGACAATTTGAAAGACAACGGTAAGCCCAAAAAGCACCAGGCCCAGTTCGAACAGTGCGCTAAGGTATATCGGCTCCGAGGCTTCGGTAAATTCATTGGCGAGCGTGGAAGCGATACTCGTACCGGCGGAAAATACCGAGGCGGAAATCGAATGATCGTTGCCGATGACGAAGGTAATGGCCATGGTTTCTCCAATCGCCCTTCCCAGACCCAGAAACAACGCCCCCACGATGCCGTGAATACAATACGGCCAGACGACTTTGTAGGTGACTTCCCATGTGGTTGCGCCCATACCGTGAGACGCTTCCTTTACGACATTGGGAATCATCAAAAATACATCGCGAGCCACAGCGGTGATGAACGGCAGGATCATCAAAGCCAGGATAATACCCGCGGTCAGGATACCAATCCCCATCGGCGGACCTTCAAAAAGCGGCCCGCCGATGACCTCGCCAAGAAAAGGCTGAATATGGTCCTGCATGAACGGCGCAAAGACGAACAACCCCCACATCCCGTAGATAATGCTGGGAACAGCCGCCAAAAGTTCAATCGCCCCACCGACAATACCTGCCATTCTGGGCGGAGCAAGCTCGACCAGAAAGATCGCGATGACCAGACTCATGGGGGTCGCAATCAACATGGCGATTGCAGTGGTCGCCAGCGTTCCGAAGATACTGCTCAATGCCCCGAACTCTTCGATACCGGGTACGGGGTTCCATTTTTGTGAAACAAGAAAGGATAAGCCGAATTTTTTAATCGCCGGCCAGGAGTTCATCAACAATTCAATAAAGATGCCGACGACGATCAAAATCAACCCAATCGCACAAAGCGCGGTGAAACCTCTGAACAGGAGGTCGGCTCGGGTTTGATCTCTCGATGACGCGGTCGTTTTTATCGTCGATAATTTGTGCATCATGTTTTCCACTATGGCCAGACAGGGTTATCATTCGCCTTAACTTCGGTTTTCCAGGTCTTTTCCACCATCGCGACGACATTGGCCGGAATGGCGACAAAATCGAGCTTCTCTGCCATTTCGCTTCCATGCTTATAGCACCAGTCGAAGAACTTGAGCATCGCCCCGGCTTTTTCACCATTCAACTGTTTTTTGTGAATCAGGATAAACGATGCGCCTGCAATCGGCCAACTCTGTTCCCCCGGCTGATCGGTCAAAACCACCGCATAGCCCGGAGTCTTATCCCACTGGGCATTGGCGGCGGCGGCCTGAAATGTCCTGATACCGGGAGCAACGATTTTACCCGCCTTGTTTTTCATCTGCACATGGGCCATTTTGTTCTGCAATGCGTAGGCAAATTCAACATAACCGATGGAACCGCTGATTTTCTGGACATAGCTTGCGACACCTTCATTACCCTTGCCTCCCACACCGACAGGCCAGGCAACCGCCTTCCCGACACCGATCTTTTCCCGCCATTGTTTTGAAACCTTGCCGAGATAACTGGTAAACAAAAACGTCGTCCCCGATCCATCCGCCCTGCGAACAACGGTAATGGCTTTATTCGGAAGTTTCAGGTCCGCGTTCATTGCGACAATCGCGTTATCGTTCCATTTTTTGATCTTGCCCAGATAAATGTCCGCGAGTAATTCCCCTGAAAGAACCAGCTTGCCCGGGTCGATGCCCGGAACGTTAATCACCGGCACAACACCGCCGATAACCATCGGAAATTGAATCAGCCCCGACTCCTCCAGTTCCTTTACATCCAGCGGCGCGTCGGATGCCCCAAAATCCACCGTCCCCGCTTTGATCTGAGCGATCCCCCCGCCTGAACCGATGGATTGATAGTTGAGTTTAACACCGGTGAGTTTTTCATACTTGTACGCCCATTGCGAATAAATCGGATAAGGAAACGTCGCTCCCGCCCCCGTCAGCGAAGTCGGCTCGGCCCACGCCGTCAGCGACATCAGGCCCGATACCGACAATATCGACATCACACATAACATTCTTTTCATTTGTCTTTCTCCTGAATATTTTTCCTGCGTCCGTTTTAACATCGAAATGTTAAGATTGTGTTAAGACAGGATGAATATTGCATGTGATGAATGTTTGGTGAGAGTTCGACAAACGTTCAACGGGCCGATGGTAATATGAGCGAAAAGAACGATGTGCCGTAAAAGTTAAGCCTGTTGAAATGGTGTCATTATTTCAACAAAGCCTTCCATTTTCTATTCTCAGACCTGCAACGGATCGTTCTTTCTATAGGCCAACCCCTGAAAGATGGCGATGACGGCGCCGGTCTGATCGGTAACCCGAACCGTGTAAGAACCAATCCGTGGACTCAGGGAATCTTCGGTCGCTTCGGCATAGAGCGTTCCTTTACTGATGCCCTTGACGTAATTGATGGAACAATTGATCCCCAAAGCCGATCTGCCGTGAGAATTGGAGGCGGCGGCAAAAGCGAAATCGGCAAGCGTGAAAATGGCTCCGCCCTGTACAACACCCGCACCGTTGAGATGTCGCGGTTCGATGTCCAGCTTGGCTTTGGCATAACCGGGCGATACCTCCAGCAAAACGCCGCCTATGCCCATAACAAATTGATCGCCTTTGAAATACTCTCTGATCTTTTCCATATCAATCAATTCAGTGTGTTCCATGATCATCACCGGCACACCGGCCTCCTGTTTTCACGCTGTTACTATCCAAATATTTTTTACATTAGATTATGGAATTATCTTGCCGAGCACAACCCTTTTTTTCGCTCCGGTCGCAGATGGAACGTTGTTGGCAACGCCCTTGATGGTCGCATACGCCAAAATCGCAAATGAAATCGCCTCTTTGGCGTCGGGATTAATCCCAAAATCGTTCATCGTCGCAACTTTCGTTTGTGGCAACTGAAGCCGAAGATGTCCGATCAACGTTTCGTTCCAGGCTCCGCCGCCGCAGAGGATCATCTCATCGATTTTCGCAGGCAGAAATCTCCGGCAAGCCTCGGCAATCGTCCACGCGGTAAAGGCTGTCATTGTTGCAAGAATATCCTGCGGTGAAATTCCTTCTTTTATGAATTGTCGATACAATTCATCTGTAAATTGCACCCCAAAACGTTCGCGACCGGTGGATTTAGGCGGTTTTCGGCGGAAATACGGATTTTTCATCAACTGTTTTAACCATTTTTCGTTTATCTGTCCCCTGCTGGCCAATTTTCCACCTTCATCGTACTTTTGCCGACCATGAGTCATCAGTGAAATGGTTCGATCGATGATCATATTCCCCGGCCCCGTGTCGAAGGCAAGAATATCCTCAGGCGTCCCCCCTGCCTCAAGCCAGGTAAGGTTCGCAATTCCTCCAATGTTCTGCAGCACACGACTTTTTGTCTTGTGACTGAACAGCAAATAATCGGCGAAAGGAACAAGCGGCGCCCCTTCCCCGCCGACAGCGATATCTCTTGGCCGAAAATCCGCGACGGTTGTAATGCCGGTACGTTCCGCGATGATGGACGGTTCCCCGATCTGGAGCGTCGAACGAATTTTCCTGCCGTTAACGGTGCGGCCCAACGGACGATGAAAAATCGTCTGGCCATGCGAACCGATCAGATCGATCGATGAAAGCGGAATCTTATTTTTTTCCGCCAACCCCACCAACGCCTGGGCGAAAAGTTCGCCTAAAAGGAAATTCATGTGGCAAATCTGATCAACCCGCGATGTTTCCGGTGAAAAAAGTTCAAAAATGTTGTTTTGAATTTTACGTGGATAGGGAACCATCTCAAAGGCCAGAAGGTTGACCGCCCTGCCGTCGAATTCGATAATAGCGGCATCGATTCCGTCAGCCGAGGTCCCGGACATCAGCCCCGCAACCCGCAATTTCTTTCTCGCCATGAGTTGTTTGACTTTTTGGTTCATCACGGTATCCTAACCCGCTGCCGATATTTCGACAAGAGGAATCATTCGTTCGTTTCGGTGGGATATTCGCTAAAAATGTCCAGCGGCATTAAAATCCGAAGGTCAAATCATTCGAGGAATGATATAATTTTTCAGCGATTCAAAATTCCGTTATGTAATTTTTGCTGACATTAAATAATAGATATCCAAGATTTCCGAAACAGGCATTTTGTTCAACAGTTACGCGAAGCGAAGTGGAAAATTTCGAGGAATGTTGAAAGTTTGCCCATATCACTCAAGATGGGTTTGCCTGAAAAAAAGTGGAAAATACTGGAAGCAGATAAAAGAAACAATATGATATGACAAAGATGGATTTTTATTGATGAAATTTGATGTGAACCGGCAATAGTCGTAAAAGATTGGCCTGCACGCATTATTATGATGAGGTAAGATGAAAAATGTTTCAAATTGTAGATAAAAAACAGCTTAGCGAGAATGTTTATCGGCTTGAAGTTCAAGCTCCCCGGATTGCGAAGGCATACCGACCCGGACAATTTGCGATTTTACGGATCGACGAAAACGGAGAGCGGATTCCGCTGACGATCGCGCAAGCTAAGCCCTTGGAAGGACTTATTACATTTATCATTCAGGCGATTGGATTTACGACACGTCGGCTTTGCGGGATGAAGGCGGGCGAAGCGATTCGCGATGTGGCAGGTCCGCTGGGCCGGGCTACGGAGCTTGAACGGTTCGGGCATGTCGTACTGGTGGGCGGAGGCGTCGGGACGGCGGTGATTTATCCGCAAGCTCAGGCGCTTAAAGACCTGGGCAATCGTGTCACGGCGGTTATCGGAGGCCGGACAAAAGAACTGGTGATTTTGGAAGATGAGCTTAAATCGGTGTGCGACCAGGTCTTACCATGCACGGATGACGGCAGCTACGGACGAAAGGGATTTGTGACCACGGCTTTGTCGGAATTGATTGAAAAAGGCGAGCCTAAGGTGGATGCGGTGATTACAGCCGGGCCGGTGATGATGATGAAAGCGATTTCGGATTTGACCCGGCCTTTCGGGATCAAGACGATTGTGTCGCTGAATCCGATCATGGTCGATGGAACGGGGATGTGCGGCGGATGTCGGGTGACGGTGGGCGGCAAGACACTCTTTGCGTGTGTGGAGGGACCTGAATTCGATGGTCACGAGGTGGATTTCAAGGAATTGGTCGATCGGCTGAGTACCTATCGCGACGCGGAAAAACAGATGGTCGAGTCGCATCGATGCAAGCTGGATGGGATTATTAAATAGTTATTATGAAGTTAAAAGGCGGAAGTTGAAAGAGAAGAAGGTGGACAAAGCACCTTACCAAAGAGAGGTTAATAAATGGCCAGAATTAAAGAACCGCGTGTGAAGATGCCGGAACAGGAACCGCAGCGACGGATTAACGATTTTGAGGAAGTAAATCTTGGGCTTTCGATGGAATTGGCCCAGCAGGAAGCCCGGCGATGTTTGCAATGCAAAAAGCCGATGTGTATGGAAGGCTGTCCGGTACGGGTGAATATTCCGGGATTTATCGGTGCGGTCGCAAAGGGTGATTTCACCGAGGCGGCCAAGATATTGAAACAAGGCAATGCCCTGCCTGCGGTATGCGGTCGGGTATGCCCACAGGAGACCCAATGCGAAGCGAAATGCGTGCTTGGGGTTAAGGGCGAGCCTGTCGCGATTGGATGGCTTGAGCGATTTGTGGCGGATTGGGCGCTGACGCAGGAAACTCCGGTCGAGGAACAAATATCCATCGAACCAAACGGCAAGAAAGTGGCGATTGTCGGATCGGGACCGGCGGGGTTGACGTGTGCGGGAGAGTTGGCGAAACTGGGATACGAAGTAACGATCTTTGAGGCGTTTCACGAAGCGGGCGGGGTATTGATCTATGGAATTCCGCAGTTTCGGTTGCCCAAGGAAATTGTTAAGAAGGAAATTGATTCTCTCAAGAAACTGGGCGTCAAGATCGAGTTGAACGTGGTGGTGGGTAAGACGGTGACGCTGGATCAGTTGATAATGGAAGAGGGATTTTCGGCAATTTTTGTAGCCAACGGCGCGGGATTGCCGGTGTTCATGAATCTGCCGGGTGAGAATCTCAAGGGAGTTTACAGTGCGAATGAATTTTTGACCCGGGTGAACCTGATGCGCGCGTATCGGTTTGGCGAATACGCGACGCCGGTGATTCGCGGGTCGAAGGTGGTGGTAATCGGCGGCGGGAATGTTGCGATGGACGCGGTTCGCACAGCACGACGGCTGGGCGCAGAGCCTGCGATCCTGGTTTATCGGCGGTCGCGGGAAGAGATGCCGGCGAGAATCGAAGAAGTTCATCACGCGGAAGAAGAAGGAATTGTTTTTGAAATGCTGACGAATCCGGTGGGGATTCTTGGTAATGACGGTGGCTGGGTAAAGGGCATTGAATGTCAAAGGCAGAAGCTGGGCGAGCCTGATAGCTCGGGGCGTCGAAGACCCGAACCGATTGAAGGATCGAATTTTGTTATCGATTGCGATCTGGTTATCGAGGCGATTGGAACCCGGGCGAATCCGATGGTGACACAGACGACGCCGGATTTGAAGGTCAACAAGTGGGGATATATTGAGACGGACGAGACGGGTATGACGAGCAAGCCCGGAGTGTTCGCAGGCGGCGATATCGTTCGCGGGGCGGCGACGGTGATTCTGGCGATGGGCGATGGAAAGCGAACAGCCGCGGCGATTGACGCTTATTTGAAAAAATAAGAAAACACCTGAAAATATAACGATGCGACCATAGTCAGGCTTTGGGCAGGGATCACAGGCTCATTGACTAACAATTATCAACCCGCTTAATTATAATCACTTTTATACCATTTTCGGAGTTCAGTCGCGTCGTTACTGACTTCCGCCAGGGCCTCGCGGACCTCAGGGAGTTCGTTATTGACCTCCGCGATGGCCTCGCGGACCTCCGCACATTCATCGCGGACCTCCGCAGAAGCTTTGCGGACTTCAGGGAGTCTTTCCCGGACATCCGCCCAAGTGTCGCGGATATCCGGCGAAGGATCGAGGAACTCTGCTAAAAATAGAGACGTTGCATGCTTTTTATTTTTAATCGGGTCGTCGCATGAAAAAATGTTAAACCCTGCGGTCCCTGAGGAAAGTCGAGGCGACCGAAACGATATCGCCCGAGACCGTGCACAAAACACGTTAAAGGTTTAGCGGTTGCATGGCGTTGCCGGGAGACATATAATTTTCCTGTATAGATCATATGGGATATAGAAAAATGTGCCTGCGTCGGCAATGCAGGTTTGAGGATATTTTTGGGGTTATGGCACAAAGAGATTATTACGACATTCTGGGTGTTTCGCGGAAGGCATCGGCGGATGAGATCAAAAAAGCGTATCGGAAACTGGCGAGACGCTATCATCCGGATGTTTGCAAAGAAAAAGATGCGGAGAAGAAATTCAAGGAAGTCAACGAGGCGTATGAGGTTTTGTCCGACGCCAACAAACGGGCGGCGTATGATCAGTTCGGACACGCCGGCGTCGGGATGGGGGCTGGTGCAACAGGAAGCAGGGGCGAACCTTATGCGTATGGTCCCGGCGGGGCAAAGGCGTATACGTGGTCGAGCAATGGCGGAGGGATGCCCGATCTGGAGGATATTTTCGGCGATTTATTCGGCGGCGGCGGACCTTTCGGACGTTCGCGCAGCCGGGCCAGGCCTCAACCGGCAAAAGGTCAGGACACGGAACATCATGTGAACCTGGCGTTTGAGGAGGCGATCTGGGGAACGAAACTTCGGGTGCAGATTCAACGGCCTGATGAGTCGGGACGAATGACGACGGAAACGATCGAGATCAAGATTCCGCCCGGCGTGTCGGAAGGATCGAAGATTCGGGTTCGCGGCAAGGGTCAGCCCGGAAGCGGCGGCGGGCCTATGGGCGATTTATATATTGTGACACACATCAAGCCTCACTTGTATTTTCGACGTGAAGGAAACGACATTTATCTCGATTTGCCGATTACGGTAAGCGAGGCCATTCGAGGAGCCAAGATTACCATTCCGACGATTGACGGACCAACGATTTTGAGCGTACCACCGGGAACGAGTTCGGGGCAGAAATTGCGGCTTAAGGGAAAGGGTGTTCCGCAGGCCGGCGGGGAAAAGCGCGGCGATCAGTATGTCGTGATTAAAATTGTCGTACCGAAGGAACATCCGGCGAAGATCGATCCGCTGCTCGAAGAACTTCAGGCGATCAGCGGCGATCCACGGAAAGATACAGGCTGGGCTATATGAGAAGAAACTGCCGGCCAACGCTAATCGATTTACGCGAACGAAACATGGAATCCTTGTTTGACGCAAAGCGAACGATTCGAAAGAGGTTTCAAAAATGACGGATATTTATCGACAGGAACTGGCGATTCCGGAAAAACGAAGGACGTTTGGATGGATGCTCCTGCTGGGCGGAAGCATTATGGTGGTCATTGCGATTATCTTATTTTACCACGAAGCCTCGCTCTTAAAGAAATTTCAGGTTCGCCCATGGGAACAGTCGCAGGTGAATGCGGCGAAACCGGAGAAGTTGGGAAAAACCACCGAGCGTGGAATTCTTCAGCAAAAGCTCTTGAATCGGACACAGCCGTTGTTCTGGATCGTAATCATGTCGGTTGGTTTGCTGGCGGCGTTTATTCTGGTGGCGGGACTGAATCATCGGCTGGCGGGACATTTGAAAAATTCGCTGGGACGTAAAAGAGAGAAAACGACACTAGGGGATCCATGGAAAGAGGCGGGGGAAAAGTTCAAGCTCGAGCCGGACGAAAATGAGAGATTCTAGGTTATTTTTGGTTTGAAATGGTGATAAGGTGTTCGAGGGCATCGGCGGCGGCACCGGAATCGATGGCCTGACGGGCGAGTTCCAATCCTTCCTTTAAACTTTTTGCCAGACCTGCGACAACGAGAGCCGAAGCGGCGTTAAGCGAGGCAATATCGCGGGTGGGACCGGTTTTACCGGCTAAAACATCTTTGATCATCTGAGCCGACTGCTGTGGCGAATTGATCAGAATTGAATCCAGCGGCATGGAGGTTAAGCCGAAATCGGCGGGATGGACGGTGTATTTTTCGATGTGGCTGCCTTTGATTTCATAAATGAGGGTTGGACCGCTGATACTGATATCGCACAGTCCGTCATAGCCATGAATGATCATGGCATGAGTGGTATCGAGTTGGGCCATGGCGCCGGCGAGTTTTTCGGCCAGGTCTTCACGCGAAACGCCGATGATCTGTCGTTTGACCCCGGCGGGATTGGTCATCGGGCCGAGGATATTGAAGATGGTGCGAATCGCGAGGGATTTTCGCACAGGGGCTGCGTATTTCATGGCGGGGTGAAGGTTGATTGCATAGCAAAAACCAATGCGGGCCTGGTGAATACACCGGGCGATGGTGTCGATATCGGCATCGACATTGACGCCTAGAGCGGCGAAGGCTTCGGCGGAACCGGAGCGTCGGGTATTGGTGCGATTGCCGTGTTTGGCGACGTAGGCACCTGCTCCGGCGGCGATAAAGGCGGCAGTGGAAGAGACGTTAAAGGTGCAAATCCCATCGCCACCGGTGCCGCAGGTATCGATGGCATCGACGTCGATGGGAACGCGGATGACTTTTTCTCGCATGACGGACGCGGCAGCGGCGAGTTCCTCGCTGGTCAGGCCCTTACATTCGAGTGCGGTGAGAAAGGCGGAGATGGTGATATCGTCAAGTTCACCGTTCATGAGTCGGCCAAAGACCAGTCTCATTTGCTCTCGCGAGAGATCTTTACGATCGACGAGTTGTTGAAATATCTGTTTCATTGCGTTCCTCAAGATCGGATCACTTCCGCACCTTCGGCGGCACCGGTGAAGAAAATTCCAAGTGTTTGATTATACTTTTTCTTATAGGCATCAGTCAACGCCGCTTTGACATTCTCCGCGTGGTCGTTTTCGACCAGGGCTACAATGCAGCCGCCAAAACCTCCACCCGACATTCGCGCGCCGTAGACGCCGGAACATTTTTGAGCGGTTTCAACGAGAAAATCGAGTTCCTCGCAAGAGACCTCGTAATCGTCGCGGCTTGAGGCGTGGGATTGGTTCATCATCCGCCCCGCCAGGGATAAATCATTCGTGCGAAATCCTTCGGCCATTTTCATGACGCGGTGATTTTCGGCGATGACATGATGAGCACGGGCGTAATGAACGGCATCGAGTTTGCTTTTTTGAGAATCGAGCATTTCCATGGTGACATCGCGAAGATGCGTGATGTTCGGATAGATGCTCTTGAGAATATCGACGGTTTCAAAACACTGCTGGCGTCGAAGCGGATAGCCGCTCTGACCAAGATCGTGTTTGACTCTGGAATCGGCGATCAAAAGCGATGCGTGCTGGAACGGCACGGGAACAAGTTCATATTGTCGCGTCCGACAATCGAGCAGCAGCGCATGACCGGCTTTGCCCAGGGCGCAGATGAATTGATCCATAATCCCGCAGGGCGCTCCGGCGAAGGTATGCTCGGCTTGTTGGCCGATCAGGGCAAGTTCGACCGGATCGAGGGTTTCACCGGAGGCGGCGAGGAAAGTTTTGCCGTAGCCAATTTCGATAGCGGCAGAACTACTCAGGCCTCCACCGGCGGGAATATCACAGTCCAGGGCAATGTCGAGACCTGCGAGAGTTTTACCCACGCGAAGCAAGAGAGCGGCGACCCCTTTGGGATAATTCGCCCAAGCGGGTTGGCCCGGAATAAGATCGGGTGTCAATTCAAATTCAACCGTCTCGTCGAAAAGTTCGGAATAAATGCGGATTTTACGGTCGGGCCTGCGGGCGGCAAGAATGATGCACTCGCGGTCGATAGCCATGGGCAAAACGAAACCGTCGTTATAATCGGTATGGTTTCCAATGAGTTCCACCCGCCCCGGCGAACGGACGACCAGATCGGCGTTGCGATTGAATCGGCGTTGAAATAACGTTTCAAGATGACTTAACTGAACCACAAAACCTCCACTCAATCCCTGCGGGATTGTTAAAACGATAGAATAGGATAGTATAAAATAGATGGGAATTCAATGACGGGGATAAATATTCGGACCATCAGCCATGATGATGAAAACAGAAAATTTGCTCCGCTTTTATCCTGAAAATTCTCTTTTTGCGACCGGAACCGATACCGCTATAATTCAAATTGACCCGATGCTTCAGGTTGAAACAGAATTTCTTCAATCCGGAAAGTTTTTTTCCCGGCGGGAACTTCCCATTCGATTTCGTCACCGACTTTGTATCCCAGAATAGCGGTGCCGATAGGAGCCAGCACGGAAATCCGGTTGCTCAGAAAATCCTTGCGTTCGGGAAAGACCAGTTCAATCGTCATTTCCTCATCCGACACAATGTCTCGCAGACGAATCTGAGAATTCATCGTTACAATATTGTGAGGAATATTTTCAGGAGCGACAACTTTGGCGCGATTTAATTCAGCCTCCAGTTTAGCAAGATATTCCTTATCTTTCGCATTGTCGCGTTTCGCGTTAGAGATCATTTTTTCGAGGCGTTCGTTATCCAATTGTGTGATATAAATATTTTTTTTCCGCATGATCTTTTCCCGTTCGCATTAATTCACAAATAGAGACCTGAAAATTATGTTATAATCATATTAGAGTTGTATGCAAATTTCAAGCATCCCGTTCATCGAAGGCCATGATGATTACGGTCGTGTCAGAAATTGGGGGGATCATGAAAAAAGCGGCACTCGGAAAATTATGGGTGGGAACCAGTGGCTATCGTTATGCGCACTGGGCGCACGGAGCATTTTATCCACAGGGACTTAAGCCCGCGGACGAGTTGAGTTTCTATGCCCGCCATTTTGATACCTTTGAAATCAATCTCAGCTTTTATCGACTCCCCAAACTGGAAAATCTTCAGCGATGGGCGAAAATAACACCGAAAAGATTTGTTTTTGCCGCCAAACTCAATCGAACGATTACCCATTATCGCAAATTGAAAGATTGCGCCGGGACGCTGGCGAGAAATCGAACCCTCGGCGAAGGACTGGGCAAGAAACTCGCGGTGATTCTCGCCCAGCTTCCGCCGAATTTTCCGGCGGACCTGTCGAGATTAAAAGATTTTTTAGCGTTGCTCAGGAGTGATGCGGGAAGCTGGATTCCACGGCTGGCGGTGGAGTTTCGACACCCAAGCTGGCTGAGCGATGACTGTTATAAAATTCTGACCGACTTCGGCGCCGCGATCTGCCTGGCGGATTGGGGCGCGTGTGAAGTGCGCCGTCCCAATGACTGTGATTTCGTGTATATTCGACGGCATGGCGGACACAACGCAGGCTGTTACACCGAGGAACAGATTCGCGATGATGCCGATCTTGTCCACAAAAATCTCGCCTTCGGCAAAACGATTTTTGTGTATTACAATAATGATGTCAATTGCTACGCTATACGCAATGCGAGAAATATTCTCACCACTATAAAAGATTACTAACTAATAAATGCAATGCTATATGTCTTAATTATATCTTTTTATATTGATATATGTAACCTCGAATATATAATACATACAACCTTTTCGTAAACATCTATGATTAAAAAGCAAAATTTCAAAAATCTTTTTTTAGAAATAAGTGAAACTTAATAGAGTTATTTTAAAGGAAATTTGATATGAAGATAGTTAGAGTTATTGGAGCACTTTTCTTTGTTTGTTTAATATCCGAAATTTCCATGGGGCAACAAACTGACGATAAGAAACTTACCAAGCCTATCAAAATATTACTTATTCAAATTTATGATCCAATTGAAGATCCCACACAAGTATTAAAATTTCGACAGGCAGTCAAAGATGTAGCCACTAAAAAAGTTCCGCTTGTAATATCAATGGATACGATTGGAGGAAATCCAGCACTTGTCGATGAGATGTTGGAAATATTAGAGTCCTATGATGGTTTGAAGATCGCTTACATCAATCATGCGCGATATGGTGGCGTTTTTGGTCCCCCCGTTGCAATACTTCTTTCGTGTGACAAAATATATATTCATCCAGAGTCCTGTCTTGGGGCTAAATGCAGCCGTCCACCCATTCCCTTTGAAAAATGTAAAAATATTCCGTGTTCCAATATCCATGAACGGATGCTTAAATTTTGGGTCGACGGGGTTGCAATACGACAAACATATATAGATCGATATCTTGGAATTGCCAAACGGCATGGGCATGATTCCGACGAAGTGATAGGACTTTTTGCCGTATCAGAAAGTCAAGGGCGAAAGTTAACACGTGGTGAAACCACATACGTCCATACGGAAACAAGTGAGGACGTTTGGCTGAAATTTAAACCAGTAATGTATTATGCGAAAACAGCGTGTGATAAAGGATTGGTGGAATCTG
>JAAZAW010000096.1 GCA_012514125.1 Phycisphaerae bacterium
ATACGCTTTTGACTTAGTCGTGTCGTAGTTTCGGACCCTGAGGAAAGTCGAAGGGTCTTTTGTTTGCTTCCACCCTGTCGCTTCGACAGGCTCAGCGACCGAAATTTTGATATTTGTAATGCTACGACACGACTAAATCAAAAGAGTATTACTGCCTGGTTGAAACTCAAATCGTCACAAGTACCGAAATATCTTTTGTATTTATCGAAACAGACGTAATTGCCGATTGGAGTTTCGTTGAAATTCGAACGGAACGGAAACGATCATGGCTGAAATGTGCAGGTGTTCCAAATCATTGAGCAGCCGAGGCATCGCCTCGTAAGGTTGCGCATCGGCCGACTGGACAGGATAGATTCTCACTTCCCTGGAACAGACACGGAATAATTCCAGCACGGACGCCAGATGAAAATCATAGTTAAACTGATCGCCATAAAGAAAAAGGAAATGGCTGCTCAGGACCAGATCGAAGTTGCGATCTTCAAAAGGCAGGTTTGGAAGCGATCCCTGAACGTAACGTCCCTGCGTATAGCCTACCGGATAATCGCGGGCGAAACGCTCCATAGCCGCATTACGATATTGACGCAGGCCGGTCATCGACGGATAAAACAGCCAGTTATACATATCCGGGTATTGATTAATTTCATGCAAGGATCGCTCCGTATCGTTTTTGGCGCGTTCGATCAAATCTTTAACATCTTTGCCATAGAGCGGGTCGCAGCCAACGGCAGAAATTCCAAATTTGCCCGCTTCGGCTACAAACGAAGACGCCCCCGACGGACAATCAAGGATCTTTGCGCCCCGCCACTGCGACAGATCAAGATCAAATATCTTCAAGTATTCCGTCAGCGTTCTGCCGCAGAACGTCAATTGATCCAGAATCATATTGAATGTATTTCCCGGCCCCCCATTCATGGATTCCACTTGAATTTCCCTCCTGAGCACAATCCGCACGGCAGTCGCATATCATCGATCTGCCGTTGACCTCTTCTTATTATACTCTGGATGATTGCTTCATGCTCTTTATATAATTTTAGCACCAATCAAAGAATAATTCGACAAACTTAAATATGGACTTGGTTCTTGACCATTTTTACCGCTTGGAAGATAATGAGCAGCTTAAAAATATAGCGATATTCCGGCGAGGTGGAACCTTTTGGAGGGAATATCCGGTGTTTGAAGATCATGAACAGAATTTCTAAACGGAGCAATCATGGCCGATCATTCCATACCGTCCGATATTGAAATTTCACAACAGGCGCAGATGCTTTCGATTGCCGAAATCGCCGAACGGGCGGGAATCGCAGAATCGGAACTGCATCCCCATGGCCGATATATGGCCAAGGTGGACCTGTCGCTGCTGGATCGACTTCACGATGCGCCAAATGGTAAATTCATCGTGGTCACCGGCATTACGCCCACTCCGCTGGGCGAAGGCAAGACGGTCACGGCACTGGGACTCGGTCAGGGATTGGCGAAAATAGGCAAACGCGTTTTTAATACGATGCGGGAACCTTCCAAGGGTCCGACCTTCGGTATCAAAGGCGGCGGATGCGGCGGCGGGTATTGCCAGGTGATTCCCATGGAAGATATCAACCTGCATTTTACCGGCGACATTCATGCGGTCGAGACGGCCCATAATCTGGCCAACGCCGTGCTCGATAATGCGTTGCTCAAGGGGAATCCCAAACGGATCGATCCGCAAAATATTGTCTTACGCCGATGTATGGACCTCAACGACCGGGTGCTGCGAAATATCGTCGTCGGCTTGGGCGGAAAGGCCAACGGCGTTGTTCGCGAAAGCGGTTTCGATATCACCGTAGCTTGCGAAACAATGGCGATCCTCGCACTGGCAACGGATTTGAAGGATTTGCGACGGCGATTAGGACAAATGATCGTCGCGTACGATCTGGACGGTAAACCCGTCACGGCGGAAGACATCCACGTCGCCGGCGCAATGACGGCCCTGTTAAAACAGGCCATCATGCCCAACCTGGTCCAAACGCTTGAACATACACCCGTGCTGATACACTGCGGACCTTTCGCGAACGTAGCCCATGGAAATAATTCGATCCTGGCGGATAAAATCGCCCTCAAACTCGCGGATTACGTTATCACCGAGGCAGGCTTCGGCTCTGACTGCGGCTTTGAAAAAGCAGTCAACATCAAAGCCCGCCAAAGCGGACTTAACGTGGATTGCGCCGTAATTGTCGCAAGCATTCGCGCCCTTAAAATGCACGGCGAAGCTTTTACCATTACCCCCGGTAAAAAATCGGACTCGAAGGAAATGACCAAAGAAAACCTCCCTGCCGTCGAAAAAGGTTTCCAGAATCTTGCCAGGCACATTGCCAACATTCGCCAACACGGCGTGCCGGCGGTCGTGGTCCTGTATCGCTTCACCAGCGACACCGAAGCAGAGGTGGCTCTGGTCAAAAAACTCGCGATCGAAGCAGGTGCTCATGCAGCGGTCATGTCGGACGGTTGGGCAAAAGGCGGCGAAGGATGCATCGAGTTGGCCCAGGCCGTAGTCGACGCCTGTAATACTCCAAACCGCATGCAATTTCTCTATCCCCTCGAAAGCTCAATCAAGGAAAAGATCGAAACAATCGCCACACGGGTTTATGGCGCCGACGGGGTCGATTACGACGCTGCCGCTGAAAAAAATATTCGACTCTTCACCTCGCTCGGATTTGACAAGCTGCCCATCTGCATGGCCAAAACACCGCTCTCGCTTTCGGACAATCCGCAACTCAAGGGCGCTCCGACCGGGTTCCGTGTGAAGGTCCGTGATATTCGCGCCAGTATCGGCGCAGGATTTTTATATCCCCTGCTGGGTGAAATGATGACCATGCCCGGGCTGCCGAGCGAAGGCGCGTTTTCCAAAGTGGATATCGACGAAAAAGGCCGAATTGTCGGGTTATTTTAGCCGATAACGGTTTCATACTTGATAATTAATCCCAGCGAGAATATATAATTAGGAACAGATACTCTACGCTTGGAAAGATTGAAAGAATATTGAAATGGCAAAAAAACAAACTGTTAAAAAAGTAACAAAAAAAATAAATAAAAAATCGACGCGGGAAAAAGAAACTTCACCAGGGTTGTTTGATGAACCTACTCCAGCCGTTGAACCCAAAACACCGCGCGCATCCAACAAAAAGAATAGGGAAACTGCTGAGTCTGTAACACCCAAAGCCCTCGCCACACAGGCCCAGCCGCCTCATATCCCGCTGCTTGAACCCATAGAATCTCTTGCAGAGGCCCAAACCAAAACATCCGAGAAAAAAACCAAAAAAAATAAAGCGACCTATATCGACGCCGAAACCATGGCCAAATCGCAACGGGAAATTTCCGTTTCAGAATTTTTCGCCAAAAACCGGCATCTCCTCGGTTTCGACAATCCCCGAAAAGCCCTGATGACAACCATCAAAGAAGCCGTCGACAACTCGCTTGACGCCTGCGAAGAAGCAGGCATCATGCCGGAAATCGACGTCATCATCAAACAGATCAGCGATGATCGATTCGAAGTAACCGTCCAGGACAACGGTCCCGGAATCGTCAAGGCCCAGGTCCCGAATATCTTTGGTCGCCTCTTGTACGGCTCGAAATTCCACAAACTCAAAATGTCCCGAGGCCAGCAGGGAATCGGCATCTCGGCGGCGGGCATGTACGGACTTTTGACCACGGGAAAACCCATTCGCATCGTTAGCAAAACCGGACCACGAAAATCGGCTTACTATTACGAACTCGCCATCGACACCAAAAAAAATCGCCCCGATATCATCAAGGAAGATGAAACCGAATTCGTCCACGACCACGGCACACGCGTTTCCATCGAACTCCAAGCCAAATATCAGCGGGGCAAAACCAGCGTGGATGAATATCTCAAACAAACCGCACTGGCCAATCCGCATACAACATTCCGATACACCATGCCCGACGGAACGTCAATGGAATTTCCCCGAAGCATCGACGAACTGCCGCCTCAACCTAAAGCGATCAAACCCCATCCCTACGGCGTCGAACTCGGCGTACTGATCAAAATGCTCCAGGAATCGGAATACCGACGTCTGAAGGATTTTCTCACCAACAGCTTTTCAAAAGTCTCGCCCAGAGTCGCCGATGAGATCATCAAGGCAGCCAAATTACGGCCCAATTCCGATACCCGCCGAATCGGGCGAACCGAAGCCGACGAACTCTTCCAGGCCATCAATCGTGTAAAAATTCCCGCACCCGCTACCGACTGTGTCGTGCCCATCGGCGAGGAAAATCTCCTCAAGGGGCTCCAGTCGATCATCAAAGCCGAATTCTATACCGCCGTCACACGTCCCCCCGCGGTTTATCGCGGAAATGCCTTCGTCATCGAAGTGGCTTTGTCCTACGGAAAACCGGAGGAAACCGAAAAGACTTCAGGAAAACAACAGGAACTAACCCTCGATGAACAACAAAAATTACTCGAAGCCCAACTCGAGCAGGTAGACGACGAAAATACCGAAATGGTCCGATTGATCCGGTTCGCCAACCGCGTCCCACTGCTCTATCAGCAGTCCGCCTGCGTCACCTACAAATCCATCGTCAGCACCAACTGGCGAAATTATGGCCTCCAGCAATCACGAGGGTCCCTCCCCGTCGGAAATGCCGCAATTATCGTCCACATCGCTTCCGTTTGGGTCCCCTTTACCAGCGAATCAAAAGAAGCCGTCGCCCATTACCCCGAAATCATCAAGGAACTCAAACTCGCCATCCAGGAATGTGGACGACGACTCGGACGATATCTCAAACGGCAAAGCCGAGTTTACGACGAATTGAAAAAACGCAGCTACATCGAAAAATATATCCCGCACATCGGCCAGGCCCTGAAAGAAATCCTGGAACTCCCGGACGACAAAATCGATAAAGTCGTCACAGATTTAAAACGAATCCTGGAAAATTCACGAAAAATGTAACAACAAAAATTAACTCTTGACGATAAGGTGAAACAAATGAAAATTCTTGATCTCAACGGCCAGTGGCTCTTAAGTCAAAAAAACGATACAACTTTCGCAAATATTCCGGCAACTGTCCCCGGCTGTGCGCATGGCGATCTGCTCAACACCGGAAAAATCGAAGACCCTTACTATCGCGACAATGAACTCAAAGTCGCCTGGATCAGCCAAGCCGACTGGATCTATGAACGAAAATTCACCGTCTCTGACGATCTGCTCAAACACGAACGAGTCCTGCTCCATTGCGACGGACTCGACACCCTCGCGACAATCAAAATCAACGATACCCTCGTCGCCAATACCGACAACATGTTCCGGACGTGGGAGTTCGACATTAAAAATGTCCTGCGCATCGGCGAAAACACAATCCAAATCGAATTCGCCTCCGCCGAAAAATACGTCCTGAAACGTCAACAGGAGCATCCGATCCCCGATTGGCATGGAACCTGGCAGGTCGGCATCAAAGGCCGAGCCTGGATCCGCAAAGAACAGTGCAACTTCGGCTGGGACTGGGGCCCCTGCCTCACCACCGTCGGAATCTGGCGACCCATCTCCATCATCGCCTTCAACACAGGCCGAATCAGCGACGTACTGATCCGCCAGGACCACACCCACGCCCCCCAAAAGGTCGCCTTGAATGTGGAAACCACAGTGGAAACAACCCCTGTCGGCGAAACGTCAAAACCCTCCGCCGTCGTTCGCATCCATCATCAAGGCCAATTGGTCGCCCAGACGCAACTCCAAAACCAGGGTCCCAAACTCTCCACAACGGTGGAACTGGAAAATCCAAAACTCTGGTGGCCAAATGGAATGGGCGATCAACCCCTCTATACCGTCGAAGTCGAATTACTCGACCCGCAGGGTAAAACCCTCGACAAATCGACCAAACGCATCGGCCTGCGAACAATCCAGCTCGTGCGAGAAAACGACCAATGGGGCCAAAGCTTTTATTTCAAAGCCAACGGCGTCCCCTTCTTCGTCAAAGGCTCAAACTGGATCCCCGCCGACGCTATTCTAAGTAAAATGACTCGACAACGATATTTCTCATTAATCGCCGATGCCGCAGCCGTACACATCAACATGCTCCGCGGCTGGGGCGGCGGACTTTATGAAGACGATGCGTTTTACGACGCCTGCGACGAAATGGGCATCTGCATCTGGCAGGATTTCGCCTTCGGCTGCTCAACCTATCCCTCGTTCGATAACGATTTTATGAAAAATTGCGAAACGGAATTTGAAGACAACATCCGACGCCTCCGCCACCATGCCTGCATCGCGATCTGGGTCGGAAATAACGAACTCGAACAAGGCCTCGTCGCCGACACCTGGACCCAATCCGCCATGAGCTGGGAGGATTATGACAAACTCTTTAACAACCTGATCCCCAGCGTCATGAAACGCCTGAACCCCGACGCCCTATACTGGCCCGGAAGTCCGCACAACCCCATCGACCGCAAAGACTTCAACAGCCCCACCGCCGGCGACGCCCACCTCTGGCAAGTCTGGCATGGCCGACAACCTTTCGAATGGTATCAAACCTGTCAGCACCGTTTCAACAGCGAATTTGGCTTTCAATCACTGCCCGAACCCAAAACCATCGAAAGCTTCACCCTGCCCGAAGATCGAAACCTCTGCTCATGGGTCATGGAACGCCACCAGCGCTCCCCCATCGGAAACAGCGCGATCATCCAGGCCATGATGGATTGGTTCCAGATGCCAAACTCGTTTGAAAACATGTCTTGGCTCTCGCAAATCCTTCACGGCCTGGCCATGAAATTCGGCGTCGAACACTGGCGACGATCCATGCCCAGAGGAATGGGAACAATGTACTGGCAACTCAACGACTGCTGGCCCGTCGTCAGTTGGTCCTCCATAGACTATTTCGGTCGCTGGAAAGCCACGCACTACATGGCCAGAAATTTCTACTCGCCCATCCTCATCTCAGGACTTCCCGACGCGGACAAAAAAACCGCCGAAATCCACGTTACCAGCGACTTGCAGACTCCATGCGAAGGAATCGTCTCCTGGACGCTCACCGATCTCGACGGCCAAACCCTCAACTCCGGCGAACTCACCCAGGTCTTCGCCCCCATCGCCAACACACCGGTCACAACGCTGAACCTGGAAAAAGAACTTACTCAACACGATCCTAAAACGCTACTCCTCTGGCTCAAACTCAAAATCGCCGGCAAGGAAGTCTCCGAAAATCTCCTGCTCTTTGCCAGACCCAAACACCTGGAATTAAAGCGTCCCAATATCCGCATGAGCTTATCCACCACCGACAATCGAACCTTCACCGCCACGCTCGAAACCGATAAACCCGCCCTCTGGGTCTGGATCACCAAACAGGGAACCGACGCAAAATTCTCCGACAATTTCTTCGCCCTCAAACCAGGCGACACCAAAACACTTAAAATCCAAACCAACGAATTGATCGACCCACACACGCTCTCCGAAGAACTAAGCGTCCAAAGCCTGATCGATACCTACACAACATCGGTGTGACTAACATAAAAGGGCCTGCCGGTTTGACCGCAGGCCCTTTTTCCCTGCTATACCCTTCACCACTTTTCCACCTTCACGCTTTTAACACTTTCTCACTCTCTCACTTTCACACTTTTCTTCCTCAACGTCTTGACGGTTCACTTTTTTCTGTCTTTCCCGCAAAAACTAACCCCCAAAGCGACTCAAGTCGCTTGATAATCCTCTTCCAACTTCCCCAACTTTTTTCAACTTCTCTTCAACTTTCCTCCAACTTCTTCCACCAACCCATTAAAACGAATAACTTGGACTTTCACCAAAATTTGCTATAATAATTAATAACATAGAGTACCATAGACAACAGATATCGGGTACATCGCACTATTTTTTCATAATCAGGTAAAACAACGAATGACAATTTCAGACAAAATGGGTGAAATCAAACTCGCCGAGGTCATCGAAAACCTGGCGGATCAAATCGCTTCCTATTGCCGAACCTGTGGCCCCATCGCCATCATCGGCGTCCGCTCCCGAGGCGACGTCCTGGCCCAGCGGCTGATTAATATCATCAAAAATCGAGGCGTCAAAGTCGACCAACAGGGCGTCCTGGACATCAGCATGTACCGCGACGACCTCGCACACGTCGGAAGCCAAATCCGTGTCCAGGCCACCGACATCAAATTCGATATCAGCGACTATGTCATTATCCTGGTCGATGACGTCATCTTCACCGGCCGAACCACACGCGCAGCCCTCGACGCACTGACCGACCTCGGACGCGCCAAAGCCATCAGGCTCGCCGTCCTCGTCGATCGCGGCGGACGAGAATTACCCATTCAACCCGATTTCGTCGGATTGAAACCGCTGCAAACCTATGCCCGTATCCAGGTTCGACTTAAAGAAACCGACGGCGAAGATAATATCATCTTCCAGAAAAACGAATCATAAATTTGTAAAATAAGTTTATAACTCAATAAGTGTACTGCTCTGTTGACAACAAACATAGCCGGCGATCCCTGAACCTGCCGAAAGGTCCAGGGAACGCAAAGGTGCGAAAACAATTCAAAAAGATAATTCGCCCCGTACACAACTATAAGGAATTTATAAGAGACTAAACTGTATGATCCAAAACAACGCAAACAACAATACAACCGACTTCACCTGGACGCGAAAACATCTGCTCGGACTCGAAGACCTCTCCCGCGAAGAAATCATTCATATCCTCGACACCGCCGACACCTTCAAAGACGTCTCAACCCGAAGCATCAAAAAAGTCCCCGCACTCCGGGGCAGGGTCGTCGTAAATCTCTTCTTCGAAGATTCAACCCGAACTCGCGTCAGCTTTTCACTCGCCGCCAGCCGACTCGGTGCCGACGTCGTC
>JAAZAW010000001.1 GCA_012514125.1 Phycisphaerae bacterium
GACACGAAGCGAGAAGTGAATACGCTTCGGGTTGCATCACGCCGTGGACTTCCGCGAATCAACCGTGGAGGTCCGCGAGAGCGTCGGGGAAATCCACGAAGCTGCGGTTGAGGTCCGCGAGACAGCCGTTGATCTCTCCGACGGCTCAGTGGACGTCAACGAGAACGCCGGGGACATCCGGAATTGTTACGTGGGTATTTATAATTATTTTCACTTATAATGTGGATGTTTTTGAATCTCGTCGGAAAGATTTTAGTCCGGGAGAGAAAGCGGCACCCTATCCACAACGTGAATGAGCAAATCGGGGCGAAAGGATTCGAACCTTCGGCCTCCTGGTCCCAAACCAGGCGCTCTAGCCAAGCTGAGCTACGCCCCGAAATTCACTGGCACGACGTATCTTATAGTAGTATAGTGTAAATATCAAGAACGTGATGAAAATATGTTTGCCGGAGAGGTACAAACATTGATTTCAAGAGAAACGTTCCGAAAAATCGCTTCGCTGGGCCATGACATACTCTGCTCCAATGGTGTATACACTCGTTTTCATTTTTCCAAGTCCCCACACACCTGGCCGGGCAAAACATTTCTGACGCTTGTCTATCTGCGAATGCTGCAATTACAAGGGCGGATCGAAAACGACCCTGCCGCCCCCCTGCCGAGACTTTTATCGGATATGGAGGCCATTTTACGCAAAATCCCCCATCCGACCGGACAGTCCTGGTGGTATTTTTTTTCAAATTCCTGCGATACACGGGCGGAGCAATTCTGGTTTGCGTTGAAGGATACCCATTTCGACACCCTCTGTCAAAATCCTGAAACGCTAAGCTGGTGTTATCAGTATTTTCTCGAGCCGGAGTTTAAGCTCAAGACTTTTTGCTCGCTCGGCGACTCCAAAATTAAAAAGATGCCGTTGTCGTTTCGGACACAGCAATTTACTCCTCGCTGGATTGCCGATTTTCTGGCGCAAAATACAATAGGCCGGTTATGGCTGAATCATCACCCCGACAGCCGATTAGTTCGGGACTGGCCTTATCTGGTTCCCGATCCAAACACGAACGAGGAATTGAAAGAGGCCAAACCGGCGAGAGAAATAAAAGTGCTCGATCCGGCGTGCGGGACAATGCACCTGGGGTTTTCCGCGATGAAGGTTATGGAAATGATCTATCGCGAAGAGCTGGAAAACGCAGGGAAAGCAGGCTGGCCCGATACACCTTCGGTTTTGAGGGAAGAGGAAATCAGGCCCGCGATCCTGCAACACAACCTTTATGGAGTCGACATCGATATTCTTGCCCTTGAACTGGCGGTGCTGGGGTTCTTTGTCGGCATGGGAGCAAGGGAATATCACCCGCCGAATCTTTATTGCGGTGATAGTTTGAAGAAAATCATTTTCAGAAAACTCCGGCAGATTCATTTTCCCACGCACTTCGATATCATTCTTTTAAATCCACCTTATCTCGACAAACGCGATTACCCCCCACAGCTCAAAACATTTATGGCTCGGCATTTTAAACTCATCGGAAGAAATCTTTATAGCGCATTTCTGGATCGTTCGATCGAGTTTCTGGCGAAGGATGGACGAATCGGGGCGGTAACGCCGCAGACGTTCATGTTCATCCGATCCTTTGAAACGTTCAGACGATTTCTGCTCGATCGAACGGTTATCGAAACGCTGGCTCATACGGGGCTGAACACCTTTGAGGACGCGGTGGTCGATTGTTCCCTTTATGTGCTGAAACGTCAGGACTCGCCGAGCCGGCGCGATAATCATGTGGGACAATATTTCCAATTGACAACCTTGAGTTCAGCGGAAGAAAAGAACGCCTGTATTTTAAAGGCGATTGAAGATTTACGAAATCGATCCTTCGTGACGACGAACTGCTATCAATATCGTCAGGGGGATTTTAACGCCCTGCCCGGCTCACCGTGGGTCTATTGGATCAGTTCGGGCATTCGGAAAGTCTTTACCGACCTGCCGAAATTTTCGAGCCTGGCACAATTTCGGCAGGGATTGGCGACCACCGATAACGAGCGATTTATTCGTTACTGGTGGGAAATTCCACCGGATCGGATTGCGCTGAATTATCGAAATATCCAGGAGGCGATGACGTCGGGCAAGAAATGGTTTCCATACATGAAAGGCGGCGGATATCGCAAGTGGTACGGCATGCAGAAGTATCTGGTTAACTGGAGCGAAAACGGCAAAGAGATTAAAGAGGAAATTGTCCGGCGATATGCTTATCTGAAGGGCAACTGGCAATGGGTTGCCAAAAACAGTGAGTATTATTTTCGTGAAGGGGTGACGTATTCTTATCTGACTTCAGGAAATTTCAGTGCCCGATATTCGCCGCCCGGTTCGATTTTCGACGTCGCGGGGTCGTCGATTTTTTCGGATGACCCGTATCAGATTTTAGGTATTTTAAATTCCCGGTGGTGCCGGTTTGCCCTGGGCTTGATCAATCATACCGTCAATTTTCAGGTCGGAGATTTACAGCGGCTTCCGGCGCCGCGGAAACATTCTCCCACGCTCAATCATCTGGTGAAACGTGCCGTTGAACTTAGCAAGCGGCTGGATACTTTCGATGAAATTTCACCGAACTTTATTTCTCCCCCGCCATGGATCGACGGATGCAAGACTGTCGAGACCATTCACCAGGAGTTGAACGAAATCCAAAGGCAAGTCGATGATGAAGTTTGTCGAATCTATGACGGGTTGAATGAAGAAGATCGGAAACTTATCGAGCATCTCGCACCTTGCGATCATGCGTTTGAAACCATCACAAAACAACAACTGGCAAGACAATGGATTTCTTATTCGGTCGGGGTCGTTCTCGGACGCTATTTACCGCAAGAGATCGCTTTTAAGATGCGCGACGCCCTTCCGAATCTTCATCCCTTTGTTCCGGACGACAATCGTGGATTTGCAGCCGACATCGGAACTGCGCTGGATTGGCTTGTGGGGCGTGAGCATCGACGGGAAATCATCGAAACCGCCACGAACGGCACTGGTTTATATTCGTTTCTTGAACGCGAATTTTTTGAAGATCATTTTCGACAATATCATCAAAGGCCGATCTATTGGCTTTTAAGGTATGGCTCGCAGCTTTTTGTCGCATCGTATTTGAACGCGGCGGATAAATACTCCGGGAAGTTTTACCTTCCCCACCAGGCACCGATTCAGTTTGATTTCGATCTGGGAATTCAAAGAAACATGAAACGGGTAGAAGATTTTCTGGCCTTGCCTTCCTGGCGTCGATATTTGAAGTAAACAACACTGTTGACGATGTGAGGGATGTATCCTTTCGGACTTTATTCCAGCCGGTTAAGTTTATTAATGGTGCGTTGCGGCATTGCCGGTTCGAGAGTGGTAACATCATGTTTTTCGGCTACACGAATCGATTCCTGCCAACAGTAACGAGCCTGTTCGATTTTTTCCAATTGGAAGCAGATATCGCCCAGGTGGTCGAGGACCACTGGATCGGGTTCATCCATGCTCCGGTACGCCATCATGGTATATTGGTAGGCCTGCTCGTATTTCCCCTGTCGATAAAGTACCCAGCCGAGACTGTCAAGATAGGCACCAAGCCCGGGTTCGGTAGCCAGCGCTTTGCGAATCAGTCTTTCGGCACGTGCGAAATCCTTGCCGCTATTGGCCAGGGCATATCCCAAGGAATTATTCGCCCAGCCGAGATTGGGGTTGACCGCCAGAATCGTTTCGAGCAACTGGATGGCTTGATCGCTTCTGCCCGCGGCGAAATAACATGCCGTTAGAACCTGCTGCCATTGATTTTTGGTTTGGCCGTCCGACAGATCATGTTGAGTCAGAATATATTTTTCCGCCTCGTCAAACCGCCCTGCCATTTCCAGGGAATGGACGACCTGCTGATGAAGCGTGGTAGTGATCATGGACGATTTGGAATATTGCGCGAGCTGTTTTTGCGTGTATTGAATGGCGGTGTCATACTGTCCCGCTTGCTGATAGCACTGAATCAGCATAAGAACTGCCGATATTTTTTTCTCCTGCGGCAAAGCATCCACAAGTGATTGTGCGAGCGTAATCGCCTGATCATATTGCTTGAGTTTCAAGAGAGGCTCAATTTTCAAAGTGTTGAAAAATGTTTTATTTTCCGGCGAATCGGCAGTGAATTGGTCGATGACGTTGACGGCGTCTTCGGGACGATCCGATTTTAGATAAATCAAGACCTGCGATTGTTGCCACAGTGAAATCGACTGTTCTTTATTTTTAATCAGATCGGTGGTCAATGCCAGAGCTTCATCGTACATCTTCAATTTGAGCAGCGCATCGATTTTCATCTGAAGATATCGCACGCGATCTTCGCGTGACGCTGAAACGAGCCATTCATCGAGGACTTTCATCGCATCGAGGATTCGATCCTGATATACATAACACGAAATGAGCCAATTTTGAAATTCCGCTTTTTGCTGCGGATCTTTTTCGTCCTTCAGTAAAGTTTCAATCAAGGGCCGGGCTTTAGCGTAATTCTGCCAATCCATGTACATTCTGGCCAGGGCAATTTCAGACACCCGAAGTTTAGGCCAGTCTTGAATCAATTGCAGCCAGGCGTTTTCGGCAATTTCATACTCCAATAACTTCCAATGGGCAAGCGCGCTGATTTGCAGCAATCGTTTATAATTGGCCGGTTCGATCAACGCTTCGCGTGCCAGTGTATCTTCGGCGATGTCCCCTGCCTGGGCAAAATTACTGATGTTGTATTCCAATTCAGCCAAATCGCATTCGACGATGCCGGAGGTGAGTCGATCTTTTAACTTCAAAAGTTGATCACGATAGACGCCGACGTCCTGATCTTTAAGAAAAGTCAGCTTGGCGTTAAGAAGATCATAGTCATCGTCGCGTCCATAACGCAGACTGTAATTTTGAAGAATATTCTCCGCCAGATCGTTGGTATTTGAATCCATGAGAATCCGAGCCACACGAATCAGGGAACGTGGCCCCGCGATCTGGTTGCCAATAAGCTCTTTCAAAATCGTCATGGCCTGGGACGATTCGTTCGATTGCAGATAGACTTCCACAAGCGTCAATAAAATCTGATCCGATTCCGGATTGAGTTTTCTTGCCTGTTCGAGTGATTCACGAGCCGCCGCAAGCTCATTGAGTTGAACGAGCGACAAGCCCTTGATGAAATAGATGCTGCCAGTTTTCATATTTCTCGAAATCGCCTGGTCCATCAGAGATATCGTGGCGGACCAGTTCCTTTGCATGTAGACCAAATGTCCCCATTGCACATACACGGGAAGAAATTGATCGGTTACAGCCATGACCTGCTTGTAAAACTTTTCTGCACCGGCATAATCATGACAAACCTGTGCGGTAAGCCCCAGCAAGAACGTTTTGGCAATCGCTTTGTCCGGTGCCACATCCATCTGTAGCAACGTTTGATGGAGTTTCTTCCCCAAGTTGAAATCGAGCGAGTCGATAATGTCGGGAATCCCTGCAAAAATGTTTGGATTTATCGCGGCGACGTTGATCAGGGTAATAGCCGCCTGTGTGGTTTGCTCCACGGCGTCATAGGCTTTGACCTGATACCAGATCGTTTGACTGTCGGCGGACTTCACCATTCGGATTTTTTTCAAAAGCGAAATCGACGCATTGAAATTTCCCGCATTTTGAAGTTCGCGAACCAGCCTGAGTCCCCATTCGATATTTTGCTCGCCAGGTTGATAGACATGAATGATTTTCTCAGGCCAATCGTCGGGATAAAGCAATTTATACAATTCAACAACCGATTCATCGATATTGTTTTTGGCAATCTGGTCAAGAAGCATTCCGGCTTGTTTTTTGTCGTCCAGGGTGATGTATGTTTTGATTATGCCAAGTTGAGCCGATCTCTGAACCGCGGGAATTTTTTCAGCACGTTTATAATAATCCAATGCCTGCGGATATTGCTTAAGTTTCAACGAAAACTCGCCGAGAAGCAGATACAAGCCCGGGCGATAAATTTCGACCATTCGGGTGATGCGTGTGTCCGGGATATTGGCCTGACCATTAAGCCGGTCCAATTCGTCAAGCAACGGACCATATACTTCCACCGTCGCGGTAAGATACCCCTGCCCTGCCAGTGCGCCGCCGAGTTTGAACGCCGCCAGCAGATTTTCCAGTTTTGGAAGCCCGTCCTTTGAATTCCGACGATTCATCGCTTGAACCAGATGTACCAGAGCCTGGTCAAATTCCTTCTCGTCAAGGAGCATGCTGCCCAGAATATAGTTGGCGAGCGATTCGTTCGGGTCCTGAGTCAGTACAATACGGGCATGTTTGGCGGCCAAGGTATGATCGTCCTGTTCAAACGCCAGCGTCATCAGCAATGTATGCGCCGGCAAATAATCAGGATCGAGTTCGATGGCTTTTTGAAGTTCGCTGATGGCGAGTTTATAACTTTTTTCCGAAATAGCTTCTTTGGCCTGGAAATAGGCCATCACCGCTTCGGAAACAATTTTTCTTTCCGACATCACAGGTGCGGAAGTCGTGACAGGCAAGGTCGTCGAACCGATATCGCCGACAATCTCCGACAAGCGCATTTCCGCCTTGCGAGACGGATCAAGCGTGTTTTTATCCGATGCCTTGATGACCGATGCGGACTGACATCCCACAAGGAGGATAAAACCAAGAACGATCGTCCGCACGAAATGTCGTTTCTTACACAAAAGTGATTGTGAAATCACGGAATCACCTTATTGAGCGGATAGGTTATAATTCCCGTGGCGCCGGCTTTTTTAAGCAGAGGAACCAATTCGCGTTCCTGTGTTTCTTCCAGAATAACTTCAATCGCCGACCAGCCTTTTTCCGCCAGCGTGCTGACCGTGGGAGACTTTTCCGCAGGTAAAATTCCCAAAACCTCAGCCATCGCGGTTTCCGGAACGTTCATCTTCAAACCGACCTTGAATGCCGCTTCGATAGCGCCCTTGACCAGCAACGTGATACATTCAGCCTTGTTGCGTTTCCATGGGTCGTTCCAGGCTTCACTGTTGGCGATAAGTCGAGGGGTGCTCTCCAACACATCGGCGATAATCCGAAGGTTATTCGCCCGTAAACTGCTGCCTGTTTCGGTCAATTCGACGATCCCGCTGAGAAGCCGTGCTTTGACTTCGGTGGCGCCCCAGGAGAATTCCACACGAACATCCACACCGCGAGACGTGAAGAAACTTTTCGTCACGTTCACCAGTTCGGTTGCTACAATGCCGCCCTGCAAGTCTTCAGGCTTTTCAATTTTGGATTCCGCAGGCACTGCCAGCACCCATCGAGCGGGCTTTTTACTCGTTTTGGAATAAACCAGCTCACAGATTTCGACGACCTTCGATTCATTTTCGCAAATCCAGTCGTATCCCGTCAAACCGATATCGATGACACCTTCCTGGACGTATCTGCTCATTTCCTGTGCGCGAAACAAAATACATTCGATTTCCGGATCGTTCACCGAAGGAAAATAACTTCGCGAATCGCACGAGATCGCAAATCCCGCCCGACGAAACAAATCAAACGTCGATTCCTGCAAACTTCCCTTGGGCAATCCTACTTTCAAAACCTTCTTTGGCTGATTATCCGACTTGATCATCCTTACTCCTTGGTTCACCTGCATCAACTAATTTACAATTTCTCAAAAAAACATATTCGCTGTTTTCGGGATTTTTACCGCTTTTTCGGCTTGTCCATATTCGCTTCGCTGGCTTTTCGCAATTGCCAGTAAAACGTGCTGAATTCCGCCGCTTTTAATTGTCGTTCGATAAAACTTTTCGCCGTGGGAAGATCAACTTCCGCCGGTAGCGTCTGAGTATTGATCAGATATTTGAGCATCAAATCGTCCAACGGCATCTCGGCGATCTCGAAACAAAACAACAGTAACGCAGCACGTGCATGATCCGGACAGGTGGGGATTTCTTCAAACAATTTTGAAATCTCGCTCTTGTTCTTCTCTTTAAGTTCCGAAAGATCCAGCGTATCGAATCGGTTGAAAATCCAATTCAGGGCGACAATGATATCCTTGGCAGCACGCTGAGATTCGCGGATATGGCGATCGATCAATTCCGATATTTCTGCGACCGGCGTTACGCGCAGCTCGTTAAAATCGACCATATTCGTCTGAATGACTTTCAATGCTTCCCTGGCGCGATCATAGAGTTCGTTGGTCGCCAGTATCCCAAGCAGCAGCATCTCAATACAGTTAGTTGGAAGCGAATCCAGATTCGTATCTTTGGTCTTGGGAAAGTCTCTTTTCAGTCTGTTTTGTAATGTATGAAATACCTTGGCGTAATCGCTTGAAATTTTCATATCTGTTCTTCCGATTTTAGGTTAAAACTTTCACTCAACTTTCGTTATCCATCTCGATATCGTTAGGTTCGTTCTCGTCTTGCGGCTTCGTCGATTCCACCTGCTCGCCTTCCCGCTGAACGCGTTCAGCTTCGGTCTTATCGAGCAATCGCAGCATCTCAAAGCCTTTTTTGATGGATTGATCCAGATGAAAACGCAAGGTTGGACACGTGCGAGTTCGTAAATTCTTCGCGACCAGTTTCTGGAGTAATCCATGGGCGTGTCCAAGCCCTTTCATGTACGCCCGTTGCTGGGCTTCGGTCCCCATAACCGAAATACTTACATCGGCAAAAGACAAATCACGCGAAAGCTCCACCCGAACGATACTGGCCATTCTTTCCAATCGCGGATCGTTCAGCTTTTTCTGCATCGCTTCGCTGATTACCAGCCGAATTTGCGATTCTAATCGTTTTAATCCTATATTCGCCATTATTTATAGCTCGCTTATGTTTTTTTATACAAAATCCATTTGATAATCGACCAGCGTGGCGCCTCGGCAATCTCGGATCAGGTTAAGAACCTTGTCCAGACATTCCCGCACAAATTTCCCATCGTTTCCCACCATACTGATGCCCAGAATCGCCTTCCGGCGAATTTCAAGAGCGTCAACCTCCGCAATCGAAACGTTGAATTCATGAGCGACGCGATCCTTGATCGATTTGACCACCCGCCGCTTATCTTTCAACGTCATCGCATCGTAGATCATCAATTCAACCTGCATTATGCCTACGATCATCGGTAGTTCTCGATATGGGTTATGCTATTTGTTTTCGCTCCCTGCCGGTTGAAGTTTTCGGCTCACTTCCACCTGCTGATAGGCTTCGATGATATCGCCTTCCTTAACGTCGTCAAAGCCGGCGATCTTGATACCGCATTCGAGACCTTGCCGAACTTCACGGGCGTCATCTTTGAAACGTTTGAGCGATTCAAGAGACGCTTCTTCGCGGATAATCACGTTCTGCCGAATAATTCTGATTTTCGCGGATCGTTCGATCAGGCCTTCCGTAACAATACACCCGGCGACCGAACCGACACGTGTAATCCTGAAGACATCGCGAACCGTCGCGCGTCCTAAAACTTTCTGTTCCAGGGTGGGTGTGAGCATTCCCTCAAGCGCGGAAGTCACATCCTCAAGTAAATGATAAATCACGGTGTAAGTTCTGATTTCAACATTTAACAGTTTGGCCTTGTTGCGAGCCTGGTCGTCGGCGACAACACCGAAACCGAATACAATCGCATCCGAAGCCTCAGCCAGAATAACGTCGCCTTCCGTAATCGCACCAACGGCGGTATGAAGAACACGAACTTTGACTTCATCGGAACCCAACTCACTAAGCTTGTTTCGCAAGACATCCAGCGATCCCTGTGTGTCGGTCTTGATAATCAGATTCAAATGATGAACCTGACCGGCTTCGACCTGCTGGAAGATACTTTCAAGCGTAACCTTAGGCCTCGATTGCAAATACGCAAATCGATCTTCCTGACGTTTATTTTCAGCAATTTCCATCGCCGCCTGCATATTGTCGGTCACATAGAACCGGTCGCCGGATTCGGGAACCTGATCAAGCCCCAATACCTCCACAGGAGTTGCCGGTCCCGCATGTGTGATCGGTTTACCCATGTCGTCGAACATCGCCCGCACCCTGCCGTAAGAGCCGCCGACAATCATGATATCGGAAATATTCAGTGTACCTTCCTGAACCATAATGTCGGCAATCGTGCCGCGGTTCGGGTCCTGATGCGATTCGATCACAAGACCTGTCGCAGGCCCCGACTTGGCCGCCTTGAGATCCAGCAGGTCCGCCAGGGTGTTTAAATGTTCGACCAATTGATCGATCCCCTCGCCGGTGGCGGCACTGGTCCGAATCACATCCACATCGCCGCCCCATTCCGTCGGGAAAAGTCCATTCTCAGACAATTGCCCCAACGCCCTATTCTGATCGGCATTGGGCAAATCGATTTTATTCAATGCTACGACGATCGGAACACCCGCCGCCTTGGCGTGACTGATGGCTTCTTTGGTTTGCGGCATCACACCGTCATCCGCAGCCACTACCAGTACGACAATGTCCGTCATCTGGGCGCCCCGTGCCCGAAGGGCTGTAAACGCCTCATGACCTGGAGTATCGAGAAAGACGACATATCGATCGTTGATCGGGCATCGATAAGCACCGATATGCTGAGTAATCCCGCCCGCCTCGCCCGCTGCAACGCGGGCATGACGAATTTTATCCAGCAAGCTTGTCTTGCCGTGATCGACGTGACCCAGGAACGTAACGATAGGAGAACGTCGTTCCTTATCGTTACGATCAAGTTTCTGGAACTGTTCGACCAATTCTTCATGGCGACTCTTGCTGCGAACAACTTCCAATTCAATCCCCAAATCGATTGCCATAAGTTCCGCCTGTTCAGCCGTAATATTCTGATTGATTGTCGCGGGAATTCCGTTGGCCATTAATTTCGGAAACAATTTATTAAAGGGAACACCAATGGCCGAACAAAAATCTTTTAAAATGATCGGTTCGTTAATCTGTATCTTTCCTCGTCGCCCCGCCATGCCGCCCGTGCCGACGGTACTGTCACTTCGTTTGGATTTCTTGGGTTCCGCGCGACGCACCGTTGTCGGAAAATCACTCGCCTGCGCCAGACGCTGACTGCGTTCGAGCAGATCCTTGTCACGCCATTCTTTAAGCTGTTCAATCGCTTCGGTCACTTTTCCTCGCCGGGGATTCAGACGATTTTTCGCCTTCTTCGCCTTGGCTTCTTCTTCCGTATCGACAATCTTGCCTTTCCGGGCAACGCCTTTACCGCTTGGCAAAGGAACGCCCGCGGCGACGTCAACATCCGCACCGCGAGGTCCATGTTCGCGGGAAGGAACGGGCCGGGGCAGAAATTCAGGCTTTTCCATCCGGACAACGCGCGGACCGCGTAAAACAGCCGGAGCGGGAACATTCATCGGTCCAACCGCAACCACCGGCTTAGCAGGTTTCGCCTCTTTCTCCTTCTTCACCGGAGCTTTTGTTTCCGCTTTGGCTTTTTCCGCGGGTTTGGACGTTTCCGGGGGTTTCTCAGGAGCTTTTTCTTCTGCCACCGGGGTCTCGCCCTTGGGTTCACTGGGTAAATCCACCCGGGCTGCGGGTTTCAAAACATCCAGACCGGGTTTCACCGGCTGTTCACTGACCGTTGTTTCGTCCGTTGAAGACGCCTGAACAGCAACTTGTTCCTGCGGCGGTTCTTCTTTCGTCGCCACCGCTTCAGGTGTTTCAACGGGTTCTTGGGTCACAGCCTCTTCTTCTGCCGCGGGTTGAGATTCAACAACAACTTCGGGGGTTGCCTCGACCGGGGACGCTTGCTCTTGGTCGACCGGCGCAGTTTCTTCCTCGACCGCTTCGGTTTCGCCCACCGCGGGTTCACTTTCTTCAACCTCTGTCCGCTTACGCCGTCGTTTTCGAACCTTGGTAAGGTTGACACGGGCGGCGGTTTCTTCCGTCGTTTGGTGGTCGCCTTCGCTAAACCATTCACGAATAGTCGCTTCCAGACCCGCAGACAAAACCGTCATGTGGTTCTTGACATCGAGACTTTCAGCACGGCACTTGTCTAAAATCGCCTTGCTGGTGACTCCCAATTCTTTCGCTAATATATGTACCCTTATCGACAATGGGCACCTCCAAATTACCGGCCATTCAACAGCCGGTGTATTGCCTTTACCTTATTTATTTCTCTAAACTATTTTCATCCGAGTTTTCTTCTTCATCAACTCGAGCGGAAAATCGAATTCGTTTCGCTCCCCCATCCTGGCCGCCCTGAACCCCTTCAAGATCGCCTGAATCGATGGCGTCTGCATCCACTTTAACCCGACCCGCCTCAGAACGCAACTTCTCTGCTTCCGCCGCACAAGTCTTGACGAGCAGTTCAGATTGCGACGGCTCCAGGCCCAGTTCGTCCACCAACGGCGTCACTCCGACCTCAGCCACATCGCCGACCGACACCATTCCCAATGCCACCATCTTGCCCAGCAACGCCGGATCGGTCAGATTCGCTTCCTTGATCATTCGTTCAAGCCGCTCGATACCCGTGTTATATTCCGCCGGGGTGATAATATCGATATCCCACCCCGTCAGCCTTGCCGCCAGACGAACGTTCTGGCCTCGCTTGCCGATCGCCAGGGATAATTGCTCTTCATCGACAACCACCGTCGCCCGTCCAAGCTCAAAACACAAGGCAATCTGATTCACTTCCGCGGGCTTGAGTGCATTACCGATCAAGACCGTACTCGAATCGTTCCACCGGACAATATCGATCTTTTCACCATTGAGTTCGTCAACGATGCTCTTAATGCGGCTGCCGCGAACGCCCACGCACGCGCCCACCGCATCGACCTTGGAGTCGGTGCTTACCACCGCCACTTTCGATCGATATCCCGCCTCACGCGAAAGGGCTTTGATTTGAATAATCCCTTCCGCAACTTCAGGAACCTCCAGTTCAAAAAGTCGTTTAATAAATTCCTTGCTCGTGCGGGACAACACAATTTTGATTCCCGAAGAACCACCCGCACGGGCCGCCGCGTCTCTTACTTCCAGCACCAAGGCACGAATCCGCTGCTTGAGCTGATACGTCTCGCCCGGAATCTGTTCGCTGGCAGGCAAAAACGCCTCGCCTCTACCCAAACCCACCGTCACTGCCCCAGGATCGATCCGAGTGACCTGCCCAGTCACGATCGTTCCGCGGCGTTCCATAAAATCCTCAAACATGCTGTCACGCTCAGCTTCGCGAATCTTCTGGATCATCACCTGCTTGGCGGTTTGCGCCGCGATTCGACCCAGATCCCGTAAACTGATGGGCTGGTCGCCCTGAAACGCCGTAATCTGACCCGTGCCCCGATCGATATGAATCTTAAATTCCTCCGACGAGCCGAAGTACTTCTTCGCCGCTGAAACCATAGCCGATTCCAGATCCGAAAAAACAACTTCACGGTCAATGTTACGATCTTTCGCGATTGCGTCGACTGTTCTTAATAATTCCTGGTTCATATTTCTGCTTTCCGTAAACGTTCAGGTTTCAGTTACCAGCTTTCCCGTTTTTTCCTGTCATTCCCGCGAAGGCGGGAATCCAGAAACGGCTCAAGCCGTTGTACAACCCTCTTCCAACTTCCAACAAAAAAAGTGGGGTATTTCTTTGCCCACTTTCTTCCGGTCGACTTTCAAAAACCGTCAACACCTTTGGGTTGGACGGCCTTTGATCAGCCACTATTCAAATGCCAGTTGATCTACCGGCTATCTCATAGCACAGGCCTCCGCCAAACCCGTCGGGCACACGGAAGAAAACTCGTAACCATGGGCACTAACAAACACTGCTGCCAGGCTCCAATGTCACATTCTTGCCCATTTCACCGGGCTCGAACACATGAACACGATTCATATCCATATACATATTCAAGTCTTCACCTTCCTTCATTCCCGCATGGGCATCGATTCGACAGACAATATCCGATTTACCGGAACTTCTCATATATAAATCCATCTTATCGCCTAAAATTTCAATCATATCGATCTTCACACAGATCGCATTTCCCTGACCACCGTTGGGTTTCGGACTCAAGTTTTCGGGCCGAACACCCAAAACCATCGCCCTGTCCTTATACTTCTCCAACGACGCTTTTCGTTGCGACGGCAACAACAATTTCGTCGCACCATCGTCAAAAAAGACCTGGTCGTCCTGAAACACCACCTTACCGTCAAAAAAGTTCATCGGCGGCGTTCCCAAAAAACCGGCGACAAATCGATCCGCCGGACTATCGTAAACCTGCAACGGACTGGCGTTCTGACGAACCACGCCGTCCTTCATCACCACCACCCGATCACCGAGCGTCATCGCTTCTTCCTGATCGTGCGTTACATATACCGTTGTCGTCCGAAGCCTGCGATGGAGTTTCTTGATCTCCGACCGCATTTCGACGCGAAGCTTCGCATCCAGATTACTCAGCGGCTCGTCAAACAGAAAAACCTTCGGCTGACGGACAATCGCCCTGCCGACGGCCACTCTCTGGCGCTGACCGCCTGAAAGTTGTTTGGGCTTTCGGCTAAGAAGATGCTCGATTCCGAGAATCTTCGACGCTTCAAGCACCCGCTGTTCAATTTCCGCCTTCGGATATTTCCGAAGTTTGAGGCCGAACGCAATGTTCTTGTAAACCGTCATATGCGGATATAACGCATAGTTCTGAAACACCATCGCGATGTCGCGATCCTTCGGCAATACATCGTTGACGACCCTGTCACCGATCCGGATCGTTCCGTCCGAAACCTCTTCCAGTCCGGCGATCATGCGAAGCGTCGTTGTCTTGCCGCAGCCGGACGGCCCCACCAGCACAATAAATTCCGAATCCTTAATATGGATATCAATATTCCGTACCGCTTTAAATCCGCCGGGATATATTTTCGATACGTTATCGAGCAAAACCTGAGACACCCAGGCTCCTTTCTCAAGTCAATACATCCTAACTTCTTTAAAACGCAGTACTTATTGCGTTATTGTGCCGGCATGCCCTCGCAGCCAACAATCATAATAGCCCGTATGGCTCACCAGACGGGCTATCCGCGATATCCACGTAATTATACCCGTTCACAATGCCCTGTCAATGCTATGGCCAACAATTTATTAAGAACATCAAAAAGCAAGGTTCGTTCGGCTCCTTGCGTTTACAACGTATTCGTATCGGCATAACTTCACCGGTGTTTTCGTTTGATAAATTTATTCCGATCTGCATAATGATACCTATATATTATAGAGAGGAAATTCCGCATGAAACATACCTCCTTTATCATGGGTTCGATTATCTCCTTTTCGATCGTTGGCTCATCATTGCAGGCAAGTGAGCAGACACGCGTTCCTTATCTTGAAGCTCAGGCGGTGTCTTACTTTCCATCTCTTAGCAGAGCTGATATCCAGCGACAGTTGGTTTTACTTTCCTCCCAGAGTCGCCTGACTCCTTCCTGGCCGCCGATCTATCGGGAAATCGCTGAAATATCTCTAAATATTGGACGCGGCGATCTGGCGGAGCGGGCCTTGCGGAAATTTCACTCGCTGCAAAACAATAGTGTCATGGCTCAGCTTGAATTAATAAACCTTGAGGTCCGGGGAATATCCACGATCGAGGGCCGGCGACAGTATCTGGAGAATAAACTCAAACAAACCGATCTTTTGCCGGAGGTCATCAGTGATATTTATCGTCAGTTAGCACAAATTTCATGGCAGAATTTTGAAAATGAGCGTGCTCGAAAATATCTCGACCTGGCCATCCGGCGTGTGCCGCAAAATCTCTCCGCCCATGAACTTTTACGGCGAATCGTTCGATCGGATCATACCACAACACCGATCCGCGAGCTGGAAGTGCGCATCGGCGAACTCCAGGGGCGGCTGATGACCAACCCCTTCGATGCGCAGGCGGCGATTGAAATGGCGGTTATTTGCGGCAAGATCAACGTTCCTGAAAGAATGCGATTCTGGCTTGATTATTCGAATCGGCTTGGAAGTGTTACCGATGACCTGGTTGCCTGGCCGATCGATCTTCGCCTTGAAGTGGCTGAGAGTTTTCTGGCGATCGGCGATCCGGAGCGAGCGGTGAAGATTCTGACCGCCCTTCTTGCCCAGCCGACATCATTGCCGGCGACTTCGCCTTCGGAAAACGCAGACCCTTACCCCCTGCTGCACGCGCGTGTGCTCCTTGCGCTGGCGGCGGGGAAACTGGGTGATAACAACATTGTTGCGAAACAACATGAACAACTGCTGGAGTTTGCGGATAAGGTCTTGGCTCAGAAACACGGCCCTGCTTCCAGTGTTATTCTGGCTGTGATTTATTTCACACTTTACGCCGAACAGCCCGATTACCTGCGGGCGGTTTCTCTGGCGAGGATTGCGCGGCAGACCTCGCCGAACGATCCCATGACGGCGATAGCGCTGGCGTTGCCGTTGGCGATTATCGGCGAAGGTGTGGAGTCGGAGGCTTTGTTAAATGAGAGTCGTGAGCCGAACCATCCGCTGGTTTTGTCGGCGAGGGCTTTTATTGAATCGAACAAGAAAAATTCCGATAAGGCGAGGGAACTTCTTACGCGGGCGGCGATGGTGACGCCTTACGGTCCGCTGCATGATTATCTTCTTAAGGCGGCGGAACGGCTTGGTGTGTCGATTCCGGAGAAACCGGCGTTGGGCGATCTTGACCGAAAGATCGATCAATTCGATGCGCGGTATCTTTCGTTGGCTACGGGGGAAAAACTTGTCGGTGAAATAACACTCAACGCGCGAGGCCGTCTCGATCGGGGGCAACTTGTCGATCTTGAGGTTGCGTTTACCAATCGAAGCGAGGTGCCGCTGGCTGTGGGGCCGGGAAGCCTGATCCATCCGTTTTTTGTGCTGGAATTTACGCCGGTGAATTCCAGGACCAAGAACTTTGTTTATTATCTTCCCATCGAAGCCCGGCAGATTCTTGAACCCGGCAAGAGTATCGATGCGACGATGCTCCTTGATCAGATCGAAGGCTGGGACGATTTTGTCATTCAGCGGGACCCGGCGATCTCGCGGGTGACGCTGCAGGCCAGGCTGATGACGATTGTTCCCTTCGGCAAGACTTCGACGGTGACGCTGGCTCAGTCGCCGATTGTCGCGATTGAATTGCCGACGCTGGATCGCTCAAGCGCCCAGGGGTTGATCGAACGATTGAACAAACCTGTTTTGAACGATTCGTGGGGGGCAGCGCGACTGGCTCGATATTTTTTGCGTTCGCCGGGTCTTCAGGACCGCCATGCCGCGATTATCGACGGTATGCTCAAGCAGTTGGATGTTAAGAATCCCGATTCGACGCGAACGGCCTTTATCTGGGCGATGCGAACGGCGAGGCCGGATGAGCCGATCATCAATGCGCTGGCGTCGCAGCTTAAGTCGAAAAACTGGTTCGTTCGATTCATGACGCTCGATACGCTGGGAGTGCTTCAGGGTAAGACGGCGAACAAGCTTTTTGAATTTTACGCCGCTGATGACTGCGACGAGTTGGTGAGACAGCTTAGCACTGGATATCTGCTACGGCATCGGTAGAGTGGCTGAAGTTTGGGAAAAGTTTGGAAGAAGTTGGGGGAAGTTGGAAGAAGTCTTTGAGTCTGAAAGTCTGGGGGTCTGGAAGAGTGTCGATAACCCAGGGCAATCGCATGAAAGC
>JAAZAW010000006.1 GCA_012514125.1 Phycisphaerae bacterium
GCGAATCTCTCCAACCGAAGGCAACGGGGCTCCAATAGATAAGTCCCGGATCTGCTCGGACAAATAATCCAACGTTTTACGGGTTGTTGAACTTAATGTAGTCTCCATAACTATACGAGTATAGCTATATGGGTGTAGATGTCAAGTTATATTTTTCATTTTCATGAAATATTTTATACCTCTCGAAAGCCGGAGAGGGAAACCCTGGTTGGGTCTTGCCGATCCCGCATCGTGTCAAGGAGAGTTATCTGATAAGTTTATTGATCGTTCGGAGTAAAAAACTGGTCATTAAAGATGAAAAATCGATCGAAAATCTTCAAAAGTCGATCGACAAAGAACGATTGTTGATCAATTCTGACCGATTGTCGAGCATGAATTCATGATTTATGATCAAGAATCGACGAATTCTATCATGCCCCATGAAAACCGGGCGAATCGATAAGGATCATGAGGGAAAACCCCAAATAAGCTCAAAAAATTCAAGCTATTACGTGAAACGAGAACAAAAAGCGTATATAATAAAGAGTCTTAGGGTAAAATTACCAAAATTAACACTGTTTCTAATTTGAATGATCACACAGGAGAAATTTAACAGATGATCAAAGCGACAGAAATCCGAAAAGGTATCGCCATTGTTATGGACGGAACGGTTTATATCGTGCATGATTTTCAGCACGTCGCCAAAGGCAACTGGCGGTCCTATATTCAGGCGAAGCTTCGCAATCTCAAGACCGGTCAGCTGATCGAACAGCGGATTCGTTCGACGGATACCATCGAAGAATCGTTCGTCGATAAGAAAGATATGGAATATCTCTATTCGCAGGGTACCGAGCACATTTTCATGGACCTGGAAACCTATGAACAAGCTGCCCTGAGTAACGATCTCATCGGCGACATGATGCAGTGGCTTAAGCCTAATACCGTCGTGCAGGTGACGATTTCGGAAGGTCAGATCGTCGGTATCGAACCGCCCAATACGGTTGAGCTGCGAATTACCGATACGCCTCCCGTTGTCAAAGGCGCCACCGCCACCAACCAGAGTAAAGAAGCCATCCTCGAAACCGGCGCCAAAGTCAGAGTTCCGCCCTTCATCGAAGTGGGTGAAATGATTCGGGTCGATACCCGTACCGGTGAATATGTGGAACGTGTCAAAGAATAATGAACTAAAAAAAGAGTATATACGCAATGAGTGATTTCCTTGGAACTTTTCTAAAAAAAATGTTCGGCTCCGCCAGCGAACGTTATGTTAAAAACGCAAGGGCCTTTGTTCAAAAAATCAATGAACTGGAACCTGTTTTTGAAAAACTCTCCGACGACGAGCTTCGTGCCAAATCCGATGAATTTCGAAAACGAATTGAAGAAAAGAAAAAGCATGTCTTTTCGCCCCGTTCGCTCGACGAACTGCTCGCTGAATTGCAGGAAGTGCCCGAAGAACGTCGTCGAAGCCTTAAGAAACAAATTGTTTCAGGTTTGAACGAGTGTTCCATCGACATTTTGCCCGAAGCGTTCGCCGCTATTCGCGAAGCGGGCAAACGCAAACTTGGTATGCGCCATTTCAACGTCCAGATGATCGGCGGTCGGGTCCTGCACGAAGGAAAAATTGCCGAAATGGCCACCGGTGAAGGAAAAACACTCGTCGCTACGCTTCCCTGCTATATCAACGCCCTGCTGGGAATCAAGGTCCACGTCGTTTCCACCAACGATTATCTCGTCAAACGCGACCGCGACTGGATGGCCCCGATTTTCGAATTGCTGGGGCTGACGGTTGGGGCGATTCAATCCGATATGTCCACCGTCGGCGAAGAACGTCAACAGCAATACGCCTGTGACATCGCCTACGGCACGAATAACGAACTGGGCTTCGATTATCTCCGCGACAACATGAAAGTCCGCAAAGCCGACCAGGTCCAGGGGCCGCTTCACTTCGCCATTATCGACGAGGTCGATTCAATTCTCATCGACGAAGCCCGAACGCCGTTGATCATCTCAGGTCCCGCCAGGGACGATGTCAACCGATATCGCATTTCCGACCGCGTCGCTCGCGTCCTTCTGGCCAAACAGAAAAACGCCATCAGCGACACCCAGGCGAGGTTAAAAAACACCGATGCCAACACCCTTAGAAAACGAGCGATCGAGGCCGGTATCGCCGAAAATAAATTTGACGACGCCATGCGTAAGTTTCCGACGGATCCTTACTGGCTGACCGAAGACGAAGCCGCCTCTCTGGGCCACACCGTTTACTTCGTTGTCGAACGAGACCGTAAGAGCGTTCACATGACCCATGCCGGTGTCACCGCCGCCCAGGAAGAAGCCAACATCGGCTCTTTCTATGTCGGGGCGAATATGGAATGGCCTCACCTGATCGAAAATTCTCTGCGTGCCCACGTCGTCTATGAACGCGACAAAGAATATGTCGTTCAGAATGGTGAGATTATCATCGTCGATGAATTCACCGGACGACTCATGGTAGGCCGACAGTGGTCCGACGGACTCCATCAAGCCGTCGAAGCCAAAGAAGGTGTCCGAGTCAAGGAAGAAACACAGACTCTCGCCACCGTCACGATTCAGAATTTTTTCAAACTTTACTGCAAACTCGCCGGAATGACCGGAACCGCGATGACCGAAGCCGACGAGTTCATGAAAATTTATAATCTCGACGTCACGTCGATTCCGACCAACAGACCCGTCAATCGTATCGACCATAATGATCGAATCTATCGCACCACGAAAGAAAAATACGACGCCATTGTCGAAGAAATTCGCGCCGTTTCGATCCAGGGCTTTCCGGACGACCCGGAACTCATCTCCGACATGCTCCAGGCTATGCGCGACGTCCACAAAGACGACCCGAAAATCGTCGCCAGAATCGACGAAGCTTTCGCGACCGTTAAAAAAGATGAAAAAGCCTGGCCCGTCATGCGCGACCTGCTCATCGAAGTTACTCGAAGCGAAGGTTTCCCCGGCGGCAGACCCGTTCTGGTCGGTACGGTCTCCATCGAAAATTCCGAAAAAATTTCAACCCTGCTCACGCGCCGATACGGCATCGACCATGAAGTTCTTAACGCCAAGAACCATGCCCGTGAAGCCGAAATCGTCGCCAAGGCAGGTCATCGTCACGATCCCAAACACGGCGGAAAATCGCCCGAAGGAAACGTCACCATCGCCACCAACATGGCCGGTCGTGGAACCGACATCAAACTCCAGCAAGGCGTGGTCTATCCCAAGTGCATCGGTGAGATCGGCGCCAGCGAACCCGGCGTCGTCGCCACCAAGTGCTGTATCCACTGCCCCGAATACGACGGGGTATGCGCCCACTGCTTCAAACCCAAATTGGACCCGCGATTCCCGGCGATGGGCCGAAAATTCTGTACCCTCGAATCCCCCTGCGGACTCCATATCGTCGGTACCGAACGCCATGAATCGCGTCGAATCGATAATCAGCTTCGTGGCCGTGCGGGACGTCAGGGCGACCCCGGATCAAGCCGATTCTTCCTCTCACTCGAAGACGATCTGCTTCGACTCTTCGCCGGCGAGTGGGTTCTCAAAATGCTCGACTGGCTCGGGATGGAAGAAGGCATGGCCATCGAAAACAAACGCATTTCCAAGGGGATCGAACGCGCCCAGAAAAAAGTCGAAGAGAGAAATTTCGGCGTGCGTAAAAACCTGCTCGAATACGACGAAGTCATGGACTATCAACGACAGGTCTTCTATCGCAAACGTCAACGCATCCTCGATGGAAAAAATCTCGATGAAATGATCTGGTCCATGATCCAGGAAAGCATCGACCAGGCCCTCGAGACGTTCCTCGATCCGCAATACGCAGCCACCTGCGTCGCCGAATGGGCACGCTCTGCGCTCGGGGTGAACGTCCCGCCGCAAAAGCTCGATCTTGATTCCTTCGACGACATCCAGGCTCAATTGAAAAAATTCGCCCAGGACGAAGCGCAAAGCATTATTTCGATGACCATCGGCGAATATTTCGATCCGGATATCGATCGCAAAAGCTGGGATTATCGAGGCCTGGCGAACTGGGCCATGAGCCGATTCAAAGTGTCCCTGTCGATCTCGCAACTCGAAAAATCCGAACCTGAAGAAATCGAGGAACACCTCACCCGCGAAGCTTTTGAAAAAATCGAAACCTTCGATTGCAGTGTTCTTAAAGGATGTCTCGATCCGAACTACGCCCGAACGTCTCTGGCCGGTTGGATCAAGAAAAAATTCAATGTTACCATCGACGCCGGCGAACTCACCGATCAGAACACCAAAGCCGTGCGGGAAAAACTTCTCGCCGAAATCAAAAATGCTTATCGCAAACGTGAAATTGAATTCCCCGTCGATTTCGCCCTGGCCCATACGCTGCTTTCGCAGGATAAATCCGAATCCGCCCACAGCGTCAACGCCCTAATCGACTGGGTCAACCACAAATACAACGTCGGCTGGACGCCCGATCACCTGCAGAAC
>JAAZAW010000097.1 GCA_012514125.1 Phycisphaerae bacterium
AACTGGTTTGAGAAAAAATCTGACGGTGTGGTCCACAATAATATGATTTTTGTCGGCCGGCCCTGGAATATCTATATTGAAGGCGATTCATTCCCCGACGGCAGAATCAGGTATGAGGTGGGCGTGGATTTGCTGGCGAGATATGAAAGTGAATATTGGAGTTCACTGGGTCAGGGACGAGTGCCGATTTTTGTGACCCGCGCGAGGATTGTGGACGGCAAGATGGAAGATCAGGAATTAAGCTATGTACCGCCGCATGAGGTGATTTATCGCGTTTTCGTGAAGAATAACGCTATTGCCGGCGCCTATCGTTTATTGCGAAAGAACAGGCCATGACACCGAAGGTCGAATCGTCTTATCACGATAGAGGGATAACGCTGGAAGAGGAACAGACGAATTGAATTGGGAACCTTATTCCACATCACAAAAGCCGACAGCCATCTGGTCACGGGCTGATCTGGTCGATCCGCATGCTTCGCAGGACAAAGGACGTCGTGTGCGAGAAATGTTCGATGGGATTGCGGATCGATATGACCTGGCCAATGCGGTGATCAGTTTCGGTATGGCGGGCCGCTGGCGGCGGGTACTGGCGAAAACGCTGCATCGTGTTTTTCCCTCAGCGCATCGGATTCTGGACCTGGCTTGCGGTACGGGGGATATGATGCGGGAACTGCTGGACGTTTTTCCGCAGGCCCATATTCAGGGCGTGGATTTTTCAGAAAAAATGATCGAAGTCGGCGGGAAAAAACTTTCGGATGCTTCATTCTCGTTTTGTTGCGCCGATGCCATGGCATTGCCGATGAGGGCGGAATATTTCGATGCGGTGACCTGTGTTTTCGGATTGCGAAATTTCCAGTCGCTTTCGCAGAGTTTTGATGAAATGTTCCGTGTGCTCAAGCCGGGGGGGTATATGGCGATTCTTGAATTTCAGCCACCGAATAATTCGTTATTCGGTTTTTTGTTTAATCTTTATTTTGAGCGGATTTTGCCTGTGGTGGGCGCTAAAATTGCCCGCGCGGGTTCGAGCGGGGCGTATGAATATTTGCCCCGGTCGGTTAAGTGCTGGCATGACGAAAAGTTCGTGATAGAATTACTGCAGGAGCAGGGAATGACCCTGGTCGAGGTTCGCAAGATGTGTATGGGTGGCGTATGGGCAATAGTGGCGGTCAAATGAATAACGAACAAATAACCGAACAAATCATTCCAAAGCCGATGATGGATATCTGGTCCCGTCCTGGACTTTGGGCCAAACAGCGTGCGTATATCTTTCTCGCGATTAATTTCGTCGTTTACGCTTGTCTGAATATTTTTGTTTTCTGGATTCACCAGGCACGGCTTTTCGATTTTTCGTTGGAAAGTTATACCGTGACCTATCATAAAACCCTGATTGACTTCCTTTTTTTCCCGATCAGTATTCGTGAAGCCCCTGTGCTTGTTCCCATCATGGGCATGCTCATGGCGACCATTATGATTGTTCCGATCCTGATTTCACAATTGTATGGTTTTCGATTTTCATTGGCGTTTTGTGGTTGTGTTCTTGTTTTTGCGCACCTGCCGGTATTGAGTTTTTTTCTGCTGGCATCGTGTTTTATCGCCAGTGCGGGAAAACATAAATTACCCTTTAAATTTGGGGTGACGATGCTGGGGCTTTTTCCGTTGGCCCTTTATTTTTACGTTGCCACTCGCGGCGCCAACGTGTTAAAGTTCAGGCCTGTCGATCCGACGCTCCTTTATGCACCGTGGGTTTTTGCTTTTTTGGCGGCTGCTCTGATAGCCGCCGTGGTATTGGCTTTTGCCCGGCTGATTCAATATCGCCCGGGTGGGATTCTCATCGGAATGATTCCCTTCTTTTTGATACCGGTGATTTTGTTTCAAACCTATATTGGTGCCGATCAATTGGAATTTCGATTGATGGTCCACCGATACGGTCCTGACAGTTCGATTTATACTCCCGTGGATATTTCCGCCCGTGTTTTTCAGGAGACCCTCAGAGCCTGGCGACGTTATAAAGTACGCGATCTCCAGGCCATTGTCGATCTGGCTTCATCGGAATTTCCTTATGTGGCGACACAATTGCTTCAGGCAAATCGCACTGAAATTCTAGAAGTCTTTGGGAATTTTCAAAAAAAATACCCGCAGAGCCGATTTGTGCCTAACGCCCTTTATCTTTATGGACTGGGGCAGGATTTGCGGTTCAACTTCGGTGTTCTTCAACGAAACTGGATGGTTGAATATTCCTCCGATCTGGTCAGTTCCCAAAGCGCTCCGACCTGGGAAAAACTTGTGACGACCTATCCGCAATCGATCTATGCCGTTCCGGCGCGATTGCGTTTGGCTATTCTGGAGATTCGAAAAGAAAACGCCGATCGAGCCTTGACGTTGCTTGACGATCTGATTACGCACGCGAACATTTTCAGTGAAAATCCCGCTACTCGCCCTGCCGATATGGTCGTATCGCTTGGTCAGCTTTTTGATGAGCCGATTCGAATTGCCATTCCGACGGTTGATCTGTCCGAATTGATCAACCAGGCCCAGGAACTGCGGTCGCTGATCAAAAATAATATGGGCGATTCTCGCTTTGGTGAGGCTCCATTGGCGGAATTGATGAAGCTCGACCCGGATCATTTGAAATATCGCGATCATCTGCTGGAACTGGCGATTCGTTTTTCGGACGCCAAATTGCACGACAATTTGTTGGTCCGCTACGCCCAGGTCGATCCGGACCCTGCGCAGCGCCGGGTTTTGCTTGAGCGGTATACCGAGTATTTCAAAGGTGAAGACGCCGGGGCTGAAGCGTTGTACAAACTGGCGAGTTTGCTTCAGGCCTGGGGGTTGGCAAATATGGATTCATCCGCTTACGATCAGGCCAAAGGGTATTATGAAAATGTTATCCGCGATTATCCGGATTCCATCTTCGCGCCGCGCGCCCGGGAGAAGCTTCGACAGCTTCATGCTGTTCTGACTCAATAAAAATCCGATGAACATGCGGTGTGGTACGCTTTGTAGCTTTACAAATGTTAAAAACTTCGGTCGTTGAGCCTGTCGAAGCGATATGGTGTAAACAATCAAAAGACTCTTCGACTTTATTCAACCTCGGTGGGAAATTTTAGTTTGCTAATCGTTGGTTTCGGAGGTACAGGGCGATGTCGACGCCGACCATCAGGAGGTTCAGAAGGTAGAGGTAGATGACGTTGTCGTAGTTATAGAAGAATTTATGGATCAGGCCCGAGAAGTAGCCGATTTCGACGATAAGCATGAAGAGCAGACTTTTGCCCTGGGTCGAACGCGATATATAGGATTTATAGATACTCGCAGGCCAGGCGGCTCCGAAACAGATCAGCATAACAGCTTCGAAAATACTCACGTTTTTGTCCTTTCAAACGATATATTCAACGTGCGTCGCGACGCATCCTGTCTGAGAAAAATGAAAATGGTTTCATAAACTTTCCATGATCAATTGTAGCTCGGACATTTGCGGTTGTCCGCCGGCGGCCAGGGGAATAAGGGCGTCGGTGTAGTTTTTGAGGTCCATCGGCCAGAGAGATTTTTCGATCAGGCGGTTGTTGGCGTCGATGGGGTGGACCACGCCTCCAGCACGTTCGACGATGAGGGCACCGGCGGCGATATCCCAGAGTTTGACGGTGCAATTGATCGTCAGGTCGATCATGCCCGCGGCGGCCATGGCGAGTTGGAGGGCGGCTGAGCCTGAATTTCGCATGGTGCATCGATCCATGATGTGATGCAGATACGCAGGACGCTGGGCGTAGGTGCCGATCGTAAAGGCAAGGACGGTCTCGCGGGAGAAGGAACGATGTTTGACGATGATCGGTTGGCCGTTGAGCGTGGATGGGGTGTTCGACGAGGCACTGAAGAGATAATCAAGGTTCGGCTCGTAGATGGCGCCGACGATGGGCGTTCCACGATAGAGTAATGCGACCGAGCAGCAATAAACGCTGACACCGGAGGCATAATTTCGTGTGCCGTCGATAGGGTCGATGGACCAGACAAAATCCGCATCGCCCCGTGGCCGGGAACAGGCGAGTTCGGTGGATTCTTCGGCGATCAGGCCATGGGTCGGATACCGGCGGGTAAGGTCTTCGACGATGAGGTCCTGGACACGTTTGTCGGCTTCGGTGACGACGCTCCGGTCGGATTTTTGCGAACACGCGGTCTTGCCGAAGAGGTCTTTGGCGAGTGAGCCACCTCGGTGAGCGAGATCGGTTGCGACGAGTAAATATTCCTGTAATTGTGAATCGGCAATCATATCAACTATCTTTCTGCTTATTTTTAATTCACGAAAAAAACACGGCCGTCGGCGACCGTGTTTTGGGGTCAGTCATGATTCATTTCCCATTTTAATGTTTACACGTCGGGTGGGCTATAAAAATCTTTGATCTCTGGTGCGTTGGCGACCATTTCCTTCAGATGGCTCATCAAAAGCGATTTTTTCAGGCTGATGTCGATATGGTCCCAGGGAAGGATTTCGGTTGGGCCGAAATTCCGGTTGGCGAAGAAGTCGGCGTCGGTATTAGTGGCGGCGAAGGCGTCGAGCCAACGTTGATATTGGAAGGTGTCGTCCCAACTGTCGAAGCGGGCGCCGTTTTTCCAGGCTTGGTAAAGGGCGGCGGAGAGGGTGCGATTGCCGCGGGCGAAGATCGCTTCGAGACGCGAGCGGAAACGGTCGTGATAGCTTAGCTTGATGTGGCGATAGGGCCGGACGGCCTGTCGGAGAATGTTGATGGAGTTTTCGAAATATTCGAGGCTTTTTTGTCCCAGCCATTGCATGGGGGTTTGAGATTTGGGGACCAGGAACGAAATTGAGACGTTCACCTCGGCGGGTCGGCCTGCGATGGATTTTCGCCACTGGCCGATCTCGTCGGCGAGTTCGACAAGGTCGATCAGGTCGTCGGGCGTTTCACCGGGAAAGCCGACCATGAAGTAGAGTTTGACCCCGCGCCAGCCGCAGCGATAGGCTTCGAGGACGGCGGGCTTGAGGTTTTCGAGATCGATGTTTTTATGGATCATTTTCCGTAGTCGTTCGGAGCCGGCTTCAAGGGCGATGGTGAGCGGAGCCTTGCGGACCTTGCTGGTTTGCGAAGGAATGATCTGGAGTTGTTTTTCGACACGAAGCGACGGCAGGGCGATACTGACGTGTTTCGGGGCGAAATAGTCGTTGAGTTCGGTGAAGAGTTTTTCGAGATTCGGATAGTCGGCGGAAGAAAGGCTGCAAAGTGAAATTTCGGTCAGGCCGGTGTTGGCGTAGGTTTCTTTCGCGAGTTCGATGATTTTTTCGATTGAACGTTTACGGACCGGTTTACGGGTATAGCCTTCATGGCAGAATCGGCAGACGTTGGGACAGCCTCGCATGATTTCAATATTGATGCGGTCATGGACGACGTTGTGAATGGGGACGATCGGAGCCGTGGGGTAGGGAGCGGCGTCGAGGTCCAGGGTGATTTCGCGTTTGACGGGCAGGGCGATACCGTCGATGGTCGGGGTGACGCAGCGGATGGTGTGGTCGTCGTTATATTCAATTTTGTAAAATTTCGGGACATAGAGCCATGGGAAACGTTTTGCCAGATTCAGCAGGATGTCGTCTCGTTTTAGATTTTGGGATTTTAATTCTTTATAGGCGTCGATGAACGCGGGTAGGGTGGCTTCGGCGTCGCCGATGACGGCGGCATCGATGAAATCGGCGAAGGGTTCGGGATTGTCCATCTGTGAGCCGCCGGCGATCACGAGCGGATCGGTTTCCTTGCGGTCGCGGCTGAAGAGTGCAATGCCGGCCAGGTCGAGCATTTCGAGAATATTGGAGTAAAGCATCTCATAGGGAACGGTGAGAGCGAAGATATCGAATTCACGGACCGCGGTGTAGGATTCGAGGGTAAAGAGCGGGAGGTTTATGGCCCGCATTCGGTCGGCGGCGTCGATCCAGGGGCAAAAGACGCGTTCGCAGAGCGTGTCGGATCGGGCGTTGAGCAGGTGATAGATGATCTGCATGGCCAGAGACCCTGTGCCGATGGCGTAGGTATCGGGAAAGCCCATGGCGACGCGGACACTGACGGTGTGATGATCCTTGAGGATCATGTTCATTTCGCGGCCAATGTATTGGCTGGCGCCCTGGATAAACGGCAATAATTCTGTTTCGATTCGTTTTTGTTGTGACATTATTTCTCTCAATCATTTCCTGTCAAAAAGTGAATCTCTCATCATAGCGTCCGGATGAGTCGAGCACAAATAAAAGCTGTCAATCGTCAGCGGAGAAAATGGTGTGTCATGAAGTGCTCCGCATCAATACAGCGGTTTGTGTTCAAAACCGACAAAATTGTAAATTTCATTTTGAATTATACAAAAATGTTCGAAAGAAACCAAACGACGATTGGATATGAAGCGATTTTAAGGCCAAGGAAGGGGAAAACGGATTTTGGCATGGGGATTGCTTATGGGATGGATATGTTTTTGTGGATGAGCCGGGTCGTGTGATTGGGTTCGAAAATTGGATTTTTTGTTTTGAGGAGATTTTGTGATGAATGGAGCATGGATCAGGAGTCTGGCGTGGATGGGTGTGCTGATGATGGGTGGATGTGTGGATCACCTTGGGACCGATATGGCGTCGAGTGCAGCGACGGCTTTTGCCTCGGTGATCGGCGAGGCATTGGGACAACTGCTGACAGGGCTTCTTCAATGAGTAAAGACATTCGAACTATTTCCGTGGGAGAAAACGATGAGTGGAGAAATACCGATACGACATTATTGGAACGTGTTTTGTCCGGCGATTATAGCGATCATCGGTTTGTTTTCGAGTGGAGCGTTATCGCAGACGACGCAGAGCCTCCAATCGGCCGATTCGATACCGGATGGACTCGAGGCTCGGGCGGAGCAGGAAGCGGTGGAAGAACCTGCTGAGCCGCCGAGCCGGCCTTTTAGTCTGGAGGTGACATACTCGCTTTTCAGCGATTATGTTTTTCGCGGGATAAACTTTTCGGAATATGAAGGCGAAGGACGCGAACGGCTTAATCATCAGTTGGCGACGTCGCTGGGGATTCCGCTGGGACCGGACGGTAAGTATGGGACGTTCGGGTTCGATATGTTTTTTGAGTGGTATGAAGCACAGAAGCGGCTCAACCCTGAAACCGGCGGCCAGAATCTTCAGGAAGTGGATTACACCCTCAAGTGGAGTTATGCAATCGAGCCGATCGCGACGACCTTGACGTTGGGATGGACCGATTATATCTTTCCGAACGCCAATGCCATTCGGACGAATGAAGTTTTCGTGAAATTCGAGCATAACGACGCTTGGGTGTGGCGGGGGCTGGGATATAAGGGCGAAGAAGGGATTTTGAATCCGAGTTTGTTCCTGGCTCGGGATTTGCGTGTGAGCGAGGGATACTGGATTGAGTTTGGAATGAATCATCCATTCAAGCTCAGCCAGAATCTGACACTGACGCCCGGAATAACCTTTGCGCTCGACGGCGGGTATCTCGATCCGCTGTTGCATGACGGAGAAGGACAAAAGAGCCTGGAATATGCTTACACCCAGTATGGTATGGATGTGACGTATGATTTGACCGAGGTGCTGCATCTGTCGCCGTATGCGGGGTCGGTTTTTATAAGCGGACAACTTTATTATAACCAGGCGAGCCGTGTTGAAAAACGTCAGGGGATCATCAAGGATGAGTTCTATGGCGGAATGGCTGTGGGCTGGAGCTGGTGAGTTTATTTCGATAGTGGCAAACGGTTTTTTTCGCGTCGAAACATTTGTATCAGAAAGTTTAGCTGGTTTTGTGATAAAGACCGTCGCCAGATAAATATGATTAATCGTTCGAGGTCAAAAACGGTCGAAAAAGGCGAAAAATCGATCGATAATTGCCGATTGTCGATCGATTTTTTCAAATTGTCGCCCCGTTTAGAACGATGAAAAAATGGGAAATGCGCCGGGTGAAATACTTCTTGACGGGTGATGAGCATATGGGATAATTAAATTATCATCAGGGGGGAAATCACTGCGAATCAAAATGACGATGGAAGTTGTCGGGGTGGTCGTCTGTTGTCAGTTGAAAATTAGAAGTTAGAAGTTGGAAGAAGTCGGGGAGTCGGGAGAAGCGGGATTTGATGCCGGCGGCTCAACGATTGAAACGGTGATAAAACCAAGGGTGGTGACAGAGATTTAACGTTTTCGATACTGCCTGCGTATGAACGTGACAGGGGAGGGAATCAGGGTGAAAACGATGATCATTGCGGGAATTCTGATTATGGTTTTTGGGGCGATTGTTTTATTCAGGGGCATAAGCTATCCCTCGGAACGCAGTTTTGTGAAAGTGGGCGGTTTTGAAGCGTCCGTACAGGAACATCGTGTGATTCCCGCCTGGGTGGGAGGTGTCGCGATCGTCGGCGGCCTGGCCTTGATTATCGCGGGAAAACGTCATGGACATTAAACCCGTTACAACGGAAAGGATCAGACTATGTTAGAAACCATTATTGTTATTTTGCTGATTTTATGGATTCTGGGGATGGTCACCTCGTACACCTTGGGCGGTGTGATCCACATTCTGCTGGTGTTGGCTATTATCGTGGTGGTGATTCGAGTTATTCGCGGACGTCGGCCTTTATAAGAGGTGAATCAATCGGCATGGCCGTCGGATGGTTCGATGAGTTCGAGCATGGCGATGAGTTTTTCAGGTCGTCCGAGCAGGATGAGTTGATCATTATCATGGAATTGGGTGTTGGCGTCGGGGTTGGCGATGACTTCACCGTTTCGCCGGATGGCCAGCAACGTGACGCTGTATTTACGGCGCAGGTCGATCTGGTTGAGGGTTTTTCCTGTGATCGGAGCGCCGGGGGCGACTCTGAGTGAAGAAATTTCGACGTTTGGGAGCGTGAGTTTGATCTCTGAAATGGTTGAACCTGTGCGTGAGAGGCTGCGGAACATTTCATAATTGTCGGAGCGGACTTCAGTGACGAATTTTTCAATTTCATCATGTGGGATCAGATATTTTCGTAAGACGCGAGTAAAGATTTCGACGGAGGTTTCAAAATCTTCGGGAACGACTTCGTCGGCGCCGAGTTTGTAGAGAGGTTGCATTTCCTGGAGGAAACGGGTTCTGGCGATGATGTAAAGGCCGGGGTTGATCCGATTGGCGACGGTGGTGATGGAGCGGGTGGCAATGGGGTCGGAAATTGCGACGACCATGACACGGGCGGTTTTGATTCCGATGTGTTCGAGGACCGCTCGCTGGGTGGCATCGCCGTAATAGATCGGCTCGCCTTTTTTACTTTCCACGCGAACGGTGACAGGGTTCATTTCGAGGATGACGTAAGGGATACCGGCGGAACGAGCTGCGCGCGAAAGATTTCTGCCGTTGACACCGTAGCCAACGATGATGATGTGGTCCATGAGATTATTTTGCAGGTCCTGCGGAGCGGCCGGTGCAGAGGGACGATGCGTGAATGGGAGTGGAATGGCGGCGAAGAGGGTTGCGATTTTTGGGGCGCCGTTAATGATAAAGGGTGTCGCAGTCATGGTCAGGACACTGACGGCGAGGAAGATTTGGTAAATATTTCCATGCAAAAGTCCGCTTTCCTGGCCCGCCTGTGAAAGGACGAAGGAGAATTCTCCGACCGAGGCCAGTGCAAAACCGGTGAGCAGGATGGTTCTTCGGGGATAGCCCAGAAGATAGGTTGCGAAGCCTCCGATAATCGTTTTACTGAGGAGGACGGCGAGGGTAATGCCGAGAATGAGTATGGGATTATGAAGGATAAATCCGAAATTCAGGAGCATGCCGACCGAGACGAAAAAGAAACTGGTGAAGACGTCGCGAAAGGGCATGATGTCGCCCAGCGCCTGCTGGGTGTAAGGAGATTCGGAGACAATCAAACCCGCGAGAAACGCGCCCAGAGCGAGCGACAGGCCGATACTGGAAGTGAGCCAGGCGATGCCGAAGCAGATGACGATGAGGCTGAGCATAAAAAGTTCGCGGCTGCGGGTTCGGGCGATTTGATAGAGCAATTGCGGAACGACATATTTGGCGGCAAAGATCGAGAGCAGGACGACGGCGATGCCTTTGGCGAAGATCATCAGGGTTGATCCGCCCATTTGATTTTGTGATCCGATGAGCAGGGGAATGGCGAGCATCATGGGGACCGAACCGATATCCTGAAAGAGACTGACGGCGAGGCTGGTTCGGCAATGCGGGCTGTGGAGTTCGGCGCGTTCCTGAAAGACCTTAAGCAGAATGGTGGTGCTACTGTGGGTAAGGAGGAAACCGAGGAAGATCGATTCGCCAGTGCCGATACCGGCGAATTTTGCCGCTGTGAACCCCAGGAGAAAGGTCAGGACGACTTGGGTCGATCCACCGAGCAGGGCGGCTCGTCCCATTTGCAGGACGTTTTCGAAGGACAGGCCCATGCCGATGGTAAACAGTAGCGAGACGACGCCGATTTCGGCGAGGCGTTCGACTTCGTCAACCTGGCTGATGAGTCCAAGTCCGTGAGGTCCTGCGACCGCGCCGGTCAAAAGCAGACCGACGATGACGGGAATGCGAATAAGAAGACAGATGAAGATGACGACGATTCCCAGGCCGAAGATGGTCAGAATATCATTAAACAGGGGCATGTCCATAACGTTGTATATAAACCTTTATATCAAATTTTGATTTTGCGCCATTATAACTCATGTATCGAATTTTACCGAAGATCGGACGGGGTCTCCATGCGCGATCGTGCAGGCCGCCGATGCTCCATGCAATGCCAACATACCCGTTCGGGTCACGGCCGTCAACTTCATATTTGTCGTTGAGCGCGATGGCGATTTTTAAGGCTTCTTCGGGCGATTCGGACCATTCCAGGATTTTTTTCGCCCAGTACATCCGCATATAACCGTGAATTTTACCTCGTCGAATCGCTTCGATTTGCGATGCGTTCCAGAGAGGATCATCCGTGTTTGCGGATTCCAATTCTTCCAGGATGTAATGCGGATCGCGTTTGTTGGAACGATGCCGCTCGAGCGAATCACGTGCCCATGCGGGAAAACCCCGAATATTATCGTAGTTTTCATTATAGAAACAAAAATTGTCTGATAGCTCGCGGCGGACGATGAGTTCTTCGAGGAACGGTTCTTTGGCGTGAAGGTCAATGGGTGATTTCTGGACTTCCAAAGCCACACGTTGCGGGGCAAGTTGACCGAAGTGCAGGTAGGGAGAGAGATTCGACTGGCCGTCAAGGGTCGGATCGTTTCGGGCGGTGTCGTAACGGCGTAATTTGTTTTCGATAAAATCGTCAAGGACGTTTTGGCCTGCACGCGAGCCTGGGCTAAGCCATTGGATCGGCGGGACACTGCGATCGATGGGGAGTGTGTTTAGGACATGATCCCAATTGATCGGGGGAATGACTATCGGCCAATCGGCGGGATTTTTTTTCAATGGTGTAAATTCATCGAGGAATTCAGGAAGGGCGCGATGAATTTTGGGTCGAAAAGTATATGCGCCGTATTCCTGTTTTGGAGAAGCGAGCCAACAGGGGACGATATTATGCGCATCGACTTCATAAAATGGAAGATTGATTTGTTCGACGATGCTCTGCTTCCATCGGCGTTTGATTCGTAACGGGTCGAAATCGGTTACGAGGGCGGCAATGTGGTATTTTCGCAGGAATTGGGGAAGTTTTTTCACCGGATCGCCGATGAGCAGAAAAAAGGGAATATTTTTAGCGGCGAGGACGGTTACGGTTTCGCGCAGACCTTGAATCATAAAATCGTAATGGCGGAGATTGACATTGAGAAAATCGGACGTCAGACAAAACACGACCGCCAGGGGAGCCTTTTTTGGGTTTGCCAATTCCCATGCGTAGCACAGCGCCCAATTATCCTGTGCCCGCTGGTCCCGGCTCATCCAGTAGATGACCGGACCGGCGTTTATTTGACCTTGCTTCAATATGTGGACACGTTTGAGGTTCATGGCCGGTTCAATCTCCAGATTTCGAAGTTCAGCACCAGGGCGAACGTGACCCAGAGGATGTAGGGAATCAGCATCAGGGCTGCGGGTTTGGAAATGTCTTTAAAGGCGATGATTGTCAGGAGAATCGCAACCCAGAGGATGACGATATCGACAAGTCCGCCGAGGGGCCAGTTCAGTCCAAAAAATAGAAGCGACCAGAGTGTATTGAGAATCAACTGGACCAGAAAAATCATCAGCGCCAATTGAACTTTCCTGGAAGACAACCCTTTTCGCCAGACGAGAAACGCGGCGATTCCCATCAGAGTATACAGCGTTATCCAGACAGGGGCAAAGACCCAGCCGGGCGGTTGGAATGAGGGTTTTTGCAGGGCGGCATACCAGGTGCTTTGAAGCTCGGAGCGTGTGAAGATCGAACCAATCAGCCCGGCTGATTGTGAGACCGCAATACTGATAATTAATCGGAATACATCTTTTCCCGCCATGACAAGATCCTCCTGTTTATGTTTCTTCAAGTCCACGGTTTTATGGAACAGACTGTTTCAAATATTCCGACCAGATCGTTTCCAGGACGCCGGCTGCGGGGTTGTTAAACTTGACGGTCACATAGGCTGAAACCTCGGTCCATTCCGGATTGATCTCGACCGTCCGGTTGCCGTTTTTGGAGGCTTCGATGATCGGTGCGGCGATGTATGGAAATATGCTTGATGTGCCGATTGTAAAGATCAGGTCAAACCCCGTTCGGAGTTCACGGTGCAGGATGTATGCTTTATCCGCCGGCAGCATTTCCCCGAAGAGCACGACGTTTGGACGAATGATTTTGTTGCATTGGGGACATTTAGGCGGTAATTCCTGGATATGCGAAAGGTCGTTCACCTGCGCGCGATAATCGCAATGGGGGCAAAAGAAGGTGTGAATGTCGCCGTGAATATCGATGACCCGCGTCGAACCGGCTGCCCGGTGGAAACCGTCGATGTTTTGTGTGAGAATCCAGACCTGCTCGAAGTATTGCTCTATTTGAGCGATGATCTGATGTATTCGATTAAAGGTTGCGTTCCGGCAGGCCTGGACGATCTGAGCGAGGTACTTCCATGTCAGGACCGGATTCCGTTGGAACATTTCGCCTGAAAGGGCCTGTTCAATGGAGATGCCGTCTTCAGTGCTCTTGTTGGAATAAAGGCCACTGATGCCGCGATAGGTCGGCAGTCCTGAATCGGCGGAAACTCCTGCGCCGGTAATAAAAAGGATACGCCGACTCTCGGCTAGAAACGATAAAACTTTTTTAACATTCGTTGGATCGATGGGTGTCTGGATCATATCTTTCCTCGTATTCAATTGCCCTGTGTTCTATTTTAACGACTCAAATACCAACGTGCATGGAAAATTACCGGGCGATATGTGCAGATGACCGCCGGAGACGTTTGATCGGCGTGCCGTAATCGCGTGAGTCGTCGAATTTGAAATGGTTCGAAAGGTTTACGTCTGACGAGTCCGGCGGACAGGCGGCGGACTTTACACAAACATAAGAAACCGTCTTGATGCCAAGCGGATATGATGGGTGGTATGCGAAACAGGAGCTTAACGCCCCTGTTTCGTCGATTATTTTACTCGGGACAAAGTCCGTTTACCGACGCTTTGCCACGGAGAGTTTTGTTTTCTGGCCCGGTCCGGATGTGATCGTTTCGGACTGGTTCCTGCTTGCCTGCCGCAGACGGTATCGGATGTTGTCCAGGACGTTCATGAAGTTGATGTAGGAATCGTAGGGCGATTCGTAGGGGTTGAAATATTTGTGAACGTCGCCGTCGGCGAAGTACTTGGTGCACATGTAATAGAAGTGGTCCGAGGTCTGTAGCTTTCGCCAATCGGAGATGATCTGCGGGTCGCCGCAGGACTTGACCTGGCCTTCGAGTTTATAGAGTTCATGCAACGCGTTGGACTGCATGGCGTTTCCGAGCCAAGCGGAAAGATCACGTTCGGTATCGGCCCAGGAGACCATATGCGGAACGTCGAGTTCGCCTGAGATGGGGTAGGTGTCTACGACTTGCGAGGGTGTTTTGAAGTCATTGGTTCCGTATCGGAGGATGGCTTCGGGGACGTGGCGCATAAAGTCGAAGATACCGGTGTCGGCCCACTGGTGTTCGCCGAGGGTTTCGTAGTCCATGAAGAGATTGACGACGTATCCGTTACCGTTGACCTGGTTGACCCATCCGGCGAATTTTTCGGAAGTCAGGGGCCATTCTTTCCAGTCGCGGTTTCCGAAGCGGAAGGCAATATCGTCGCTAAGACGATAGTTTTTGAGCAGGAGCTTGGTGTCGGTGCATCTTGGGGCGTGATAGAGGAAATTGGGTGAACGCCCCAGGAGGATATGATCGGCGCCTTCGCAAATAACGCCTTTGAAACCCAGTTGTGAGACAAGGTGGGCGAGATCGTTATTGTAGATTAATTCGGTGTCGCGGAAGACCTTCGGTTCCTGACCGAAGTGTTTTTTGATGAGGGAACGCTGGAGATTGACCTGTTCGGTGAATTCTTCGCGGCTATAGAGGAAAGAGAGCGAGTGATAATAGGTTTCGGCGAGGAATTCAACGCATCCGGTATCGGCGAGCGCCTTGAAGGAATCGAGAACCTTGGGATAGTACTGTTCGAACTGTACCATCACAACGCCGGTGAGTGAATAGGAGATTCGGAACTGACCGTTGTGTTGCCGGATCAGGTCGAGCATGACCTGATTGGCGGGCAGGTAACATTTGTTTGAAACTTTCCGAAGGATTTCAGCATTTTTATATTCGTCGAAATAGATCGCATCGGCATCAAAGACACTGTATCTTCTGAGACGGTAGGGCTGATGGACCTGAAAATAGAAACATACAGAAGCCATAATCTTTTCCCTGTTAATAATAAAACATATATATTAAACCGCTATTTTTTCTCAGACCATAACATGGTTTGAGGGAACTAACTCATTATAAACATCGGAACAAGCTTTTGCCGCATCCGTCCAGGAGAGTTTTCTGACTTCAAAGCTGCCGTGTTCCCGGAGTGTGGTATGCAGCGGCGGATGCTTCAAAACCGCGATGATCTTGTTGGCCATTTCATTGACATCCCAGAAATCGACTTTGAGGACATGTTGAAGGATTTCGGAGACACCTGATTGTTTTGAAACGATGACGGGCACATCATGCGAGATGGCTTCGAGGGGAGCGATACCGAAAGGTTCCGAGACACTTGGCATGACGTAGAGGTCCGCCATTCGGTAGATTTTTTCGACATCTTCGCCTCGGAGGAAACCGGTGAAGAGGACTTTATGCCCGATCCCCATTTCGGCGGCGAGTTCGATGACTTTTCGGATCATATCGCCGCTGCCGGCCATGACAAAACGGACGTTCTCGAAGACATCGAGGACTTTCTTTGCGGCGGCGAGGAAATATTCGGGTCCTTTCTGCATGGTGATTCGTCCGAGGAAGAGTACGATTTTTTCATCTTTGTCGATATCGGTCTGTGTTTGCGTGTGTTTTGTAGTGCTGATGGTGTCGATGGCATTGTAGACGACCCGGATTTTTTCACATGGGACGTTGTATCGCGTGGTGACGATTTTTTTAGTCAGATAACTGACGGTGACGACGCGGGTCGCACCGTGCATTCCGCTGCGTTCGATATCGTATATTCTCTGGTTGACATGCTCGCCGGACCGATCGAACTCCGTGGAATGGACATGAACGACAAGAGGTTTTCCGGAGATTGCGGCGATGGCGAGTCCTGCGGGATAGGTCATCCAGTCATGGGCGTGTATGACGTCGAAGGTTTCCTGAGAGGCCAATTGGGAAACAAGCCTGGCGTATCGTTCGACTTCGGAGTACATGTCGCCTTCATAGTTGGCGCCGGCGCCGACGAAAGTTTCCGTGGGCTTTGAGGGTGCGGACTCTGGACTGCCGTTTTGTGTCTTTTTTTCAGCGGTCTGACTGGCAGGAAAGGTTTCAATTTCGATTTTGCTTTCGACAGACTTTACCGTTTTGAGGGTTTGCTCGTAATCTTCCTGGGTTTGATAGGGTTGAAGCGCCGAAGGAAGCGCATGGAACCTGACATTTCGAAATTCCTTGAGCAAAAACGTTTCGGCGGGAACATCAT
>JAAZAW010000098.1 GCA_012514125.1 Phycisphaerae bacterium
CTTCCCAGAGCCGCATCCCCCGGCTCATTCTTCAAAACCCGAAAGACTTTTCCGCCTCTTTTCCGGAGTCTTTTCATGCCTTCGACAACAACCATACTACAATCCGGTCTCATCCACCATCTTTCCCGTTTCCCCCCTCGGCCCACAGGCCGATCTTCCCAAAGCCAAAAGCCCAGAGCCTGCCCGCTCCATTTCGTACAAAATGTATTTTTCCCCCCTGGTACCCCCGAAAACCGCGATTTTTCTCACCGCAAACATCCGGATTTTGTACAAAATGTACAATCACCCCACCTGCCAAAGGAGAGAATATCGGATCAAACTCCTCCAAAGGCAGGCTCACCCGCCAACCCTCACCAATTACCCTTCCCGCAATGTACAGGCAGACACTCGATAAAAAGGGGATTATTTTTTTCCTCTTGACGCTTATATGCAACATAACTAGAATGTCAGCATGTAATTACGGCTACAAAACGAGGAGCTATTATGCGGAATCTATTATTGCTGGCTATGACGGGCCTTCTTTCTATCGTCCTGATCGGCGGTTGCGCAGCGACGCTGTCCGAATCCTCCAAAAATCATACCACACGCGTCGAACGAAATATGGAAAAAGACTGCAAACTGCTGGTGGAAGACTGGGATCGCTTCTGGATGGTGGATAAACCCTCCCGGCTGACTCCCAACGACATGTAATATGACCTTTATCTCAGGCCATTAACCGCTGATCGGCGGGTTATGACCCGTATTTTTGTTGACTCATTTTTACTGAATCAAACCCCAAAATTTCCTCGGTCACCCCGCATCGCACTATCCTTTTAGCCACTTGCGGTGGTATAATAAAAGGTTATGTCAGATTTCGAATTAATATCAAAGTTCAAACCCCAGGGCGATCAACCCCAGGCCATCGAAAAAATCTATCGCGGCCTGATAGAAAACGACCCAAGTTTCCAAACCCTGCTCGGCGTGACCGGTTCGGGTAAAACGTTCACCATGGCCAATGTCATCGCCCAATATGGCAGGCCTACACTCGTTATTTCTCACAACAAAACCCTCGCCGCCCAGCTCTACGAAGAACTTCGCGAATTTTTCCCCAATAACGCTGTCGAATATTTTGTCAGCTATTATGATTACTATCAACCCGAAGCCTACATCCCCCAAAGAGATATCTACATTGAAAAAGATGCTGCCCGAAACGATGATCTCGACCGTCTGCGAATGGCCGCCACCAGCGCTCTTTTGAGCCGAAAAGATGTCGTCATTATCGCCAGCGTTTCGTGCATCTTCGGTCTCGGCGACCCCGAAGATTATAAATCGCTCGTCATGACCGTCGCCTGCGGCGAAGACCACGACCGAAACGATCTGCTCGCCAAACTCATTGAAATGCAATACGAACGCACCGAAATGGACCTTTTACGAGGTAAATTCCGGCCACGCGGCGACAGCCTGGAAATTTACCCCTCTTATGCGGAATACGCCTATCGCATCGAGTTTTTCGGCGACCAGATCGACCGCATCGATCTGGTCGATCCGCTCACCGGCAGAACGCTCAAAATCCAACAAAACATGGTCCTCTACCCCGCGAAACACTACGTCGTTCCCGAAGACAACATCGCCCACGCCATCAAAAGCATCGAAGAAGAACTCGAACAACGGCTCGTCGAGCTTAAATCCCAGGGCAAACTCCTCGAAGCCCAGCGGCTCAACGCCCGTACCCGTTACGATATGGAGATGATCCAGGAAGTCGGCTATTGCTCCGGCATCGAAAATTACTCGCGACATCTTTCAGGCCGTGCTCCAGGCTCCAAACCTTATACGCTGATCGATTATTTTCCCAAGGATTTCCTGCTCGTCATCGATGAATCGCACGTCACGATTCCCCAAATCCGAGCCATGTACGCCGGCGACCGCCATCGCAAGGATGTCCTTGTCGAACACGGTTTCCGCCTGCCCAGCGCCCTGGACAACCGACCGCTGACCTTTGATGAATTTGAATCCGTCTGGAAAAAAGTCGTTTTCGTCTCCGCCACACCCGCTCCTTACGAACTGACCAAGAGCGGCGGGGAGTTTGTCGAGCAGATCATCCGCCCCACCGGTCTGATCGATCCGGTCATCCACGTCCTGCCGGCCCGAGGACAGGTGGAACACCTGCTCGGAGAAATCAAAAAACGTGTCGCCCGACAAGAGCGTATCCTGGTGACCACACTGACCAAAAAAATGTCGGAAGACCTTGCCCAGTATATTCGCGAGGAAAATATCTCCTGCAACTATCTGCATTCCGAGGTCGAAACGCTCGAGCGGGTTGAAATCCTTAAGGACTTGCGGCTTGGCAAGTATGATGTCATCGTCGGCGTCAACCTGCTGCGCGAAGGTCTGGACCTGCCCGAAGTCTCGATGGTCGCCATCCTCGACTCCGACAAACAGGGCTTCCTGCGTTCGCCCACCTCACTGATCCAGATGATCGGACGGGCCGCCCGAAATGTCAACGCCGAAGTCTTCCTCTACGCCGACAAAATCACCCCCGCGATGCAGCAGGCCATCGATGAAACCGAACGGCGGCGCAAAATTCAGGAGCAGTACAACCGGGAAAACAACATTACTCCGCAGACCATTCGCAAAGCGATCCGCGACGGTCTGGAAACCGAAATCACCGCCCGTAAACTCGAGCGCGACGTGATCAATATTCCCGAAAATGATTACGAACAGGAAGAACTTATCCGCATGCTCGAACAGGAAATGTACGAAGCCGCCCGAAACATGGAATTTGAGAAAGCCGCTCTTATAAGAGATAAGTTGATGGAGGTTCGTAAACAAACCAATCTCGGAATTTCGCCCATGGTCCCCGAATCTCAGCGAAAAACCAGCGCCGCCAAACCAAAATTTAAGCGAAATTCTAAAAAAAGCCGGTAAACATTTTCAACTATTCATAGACGGAATCGAGAAAAAATGCGATAATGCCGGATGTTTTTGGATTGCCCGGTACGTTTATGTTTATAATAAAAAAATACACAACCTCGCAGCCGGGCGAGGGAGTTTTTTTGATCGCAAGTGTTTTTGGGAGCAAGACGTGGCACTGATGGCCGCCAATAAAGAGCAAATGATGGGAAAAATGCAGCAGGACCTGCTGCCGATCGGGTGTACTTTTACCCCTGCCGATTTATATCGCGCAGCGGAACCCCTGATTAAACTGGCTGTCAAAGAAGATGCGCCGAAACGTCAGCTTGTCGATTCCCGTTTGATCGTCGATCTGGATATGAAAGGCGAGGCCAGAATCCTGGCCAATGCGCAGGGTATCTTGGCCGGCGGATGGATCGTCCCTCTCATCGCCCACAGCTATGACCCCAAACTCGAAGTTCTGGTCCATTTTCGCGATGGATCAGCCGTCAAAGCCGGCGATTTGCTCGTTACGATCAAAGGCCACGTCGCCAGTATCGTCACCGCCGAACGGATTTTCCTGAACTTCCTTACCCGCATGTGCGGTATCGCCACCCTGACCAATCGCTGCGTCCAGGCCTGCGCCGGTACACTCGCCGTCGTCACCGATACCCGCAAGACCCTCCCGGGCTATCGCGTCCTCGATAAATACAGCGTCCAGGCCGGCGGCGGTAAAAATCATCGCATGCACCTGTGCGACGGTGTGATGATCAAGGACAACCACATCTCCGCCATGCACAAAATCACCATCGCACAAATGGTCGAACGCGTTCGAACCGCTCTGCGAAAACAACGACGATATGTCCCGATATGGGTTGAAATCGATCGTCTCGAACAATTACCCCAGGCCCTGGATGGTCGGCCCGACGTCATCCTGCTCGACAATATGAGCCTTCAACAATTACGCACCGCCGTCCAGATGCGAAACGACTGGTTCGCCCAGATGAAAATCGATGCCCCGCGACCCACACCGCTTCTTGAAGCCAGCGGCGGCGTCGACCTGAGCAACATCGGCGACGTTGCACGAACCGGCGTCGATCGAATCGCCGTCGGCGCTCTGACCCATTCTGCTCCGGGACTTGACTTGACGCTTGAACTCATCGCCGAAGGAATCGGCCCGCTATGACCCACGCCCCAAGCGATCGTTTCACCGCCCAGGCCGTCGAAAAAAATCTTTCGACCCAACACCTCGGCAAAACAATTCTCGTTTATGACGAAGTCGAAAGCACCAACGACCTGCTCAAAACCATCATGCACGAACCGCACTACAACGGTCTGGTCGTCTTCGCCAAAAATCAACGTCGCGGCAAGGGACGAGAAGGCCGAACCTGGACCGCCCCTGCCGATTCCAGCATCCTTTGTTCGTCGCTGATTCATCTTGAAGGGCAACCTCATGATCTCGCCGGCCCGATTTCACTTGTCTGCGCCGTTGCCGTCGCTCAGGCCCTGATTCACACCTTTCAAATTCCCGTGCGAATCAAATGGCCCAACGATATTTACTGCGACGGAAAAAAACTGGCCGGCATCCTGATTGAATCATCGAAAATCCGCCCCGACCAGGTCGCCTTTATCCTCGGCATCGGTATCAACCTTACCCAGCAACCCATTGATTTTCCACCCGAACTGCGCGACACGGCGGTTTCCGTCGCCCAGGTTCTTGGCCGTCCTCTCGAACCCGATGAAAAAATCTTTCTCGCCCGACGAGTCATTAAGGAATTGGACGATCAGCTCGAAAGGATGCTCCAAAAAAACTACGATCAGCTCCGCCACGATTGGCTTCACCTGGCCGGCGGTCCGGATCAGCCGGTCATCGTCACCCGACAGAACCAGACCTTCAACGCCCGTATCATCGACATCGACTATCGCGACAATTCTCTGCTTGTCCAGAATCCCGGCGGTTTGATCCTGCATTTAAAACAAAATACCTGCAAAATCATTTGATGAGCTTGTCGAAGAGCAAAAGGGTCTTTTGCTTACTTACGATATGTCGCTTCGACAGGCTCAGCGACCGCAGGACTCAGGGTCCGACTACGACACGTTTTAGGATAAAGAAAAATCTTTTTCCATTAAGCTCTTTCAGATTTCATCCAAAGGTCATAAAGACGTTTTTGGTGAGATTCTCTGGATTCACCATAAGAATCCATGAGTGTTTTGAACCCTTGATACAGTCGATTGGCGGTGTCGATATACGACTGGTCCGCCGCTGTCCGCGAAGGTTCGGGAAGTGGGGGCAAGCAACCTTTTCTGTGAAGCTCGCGACGTTCCACGATCGCTGCAATGCTTTTCAGAATTAACACGGCATGGGCCGGTTCATAGCCGTCGGAAAAACCTTCCGAAGTCAGAAGGGCCACAAATCTTCGAATCCTTGCTTCAGGTTCAGCCAGGACCTCATGGACAGCGGATTCATCGTAAGAAGGAATATTCAATGAAGACATGCTCACAGGTTTCGACGGAATTTCATGGAGGGTTTGGTTGCCTAAGGCTATTTGAATTTGTGCCGCGTCCGGGAGTTGATCGAACGGCAAGACGATGGATTCCGAGGTAAAATGGTTCCACACGCTTCCGTTGATGCGAACGGCGGTAATCGGCCCTGTCCCGATCGTCGAAAGAAAGAGTTTCTTTTTACCGAACCGGATCGGGTCTTTTTGCTGCAACATTTCAATTGTCGGCGGAATGTGCGGAATCAGCGTCAGGGAATCCGCCCGATAGAGATATTCGAATAATCCGCGGATAAATGCGGCGGCCGGTCCGATCGTGTCGTAACACAGGTTGATCGGTTCGTTGGGCTGGGTAACTTCGCTGCCGAATTTCGCCAACGGATTATCCAGTCGAAAGCGTCGGGCGAAGGTCAACAATTGCCGCATCGATTTTCGGGCATCTTCGAATTGTCCGAGCCGGTAATAGGCCAGGATCATTCGGGCTTCGCAGGTTGACCAGTGTCCACCATTGACCCACGCTCCGAAAGACCAGAGTTTGTCGTAACCGGGACCTTCGGGTTGTTCGTACATGTCGTCATAGGAAGGATAATTCGCGATGATAAAGTCATAAGGCCGAAGTTCTGGAATCGAAACGATTTTGTCGTAAATTTTCTTCGCCTGGGTATCGTCAACCACACGGAAGGCGATTGCATCATGATTGGGCGGAGCTTCAAAATAGCCATGTTCAAAATTTCCATAAACACCGTGCTTGATACCATCGGGATCGAGCGACCGGATGAAATAACCTTCATCGGTTTCCATCGCTTTAAGGCCCGCGAGGGAAAGGTCTCTTCGCAGGGTATAGACTTCAACTTTTTCGTTATTCCCCACCAGTTTTTCCAATTCGATCAGTCGATTGAGTGCGGCAATGGTTGTAACGGACAGTCCCGTCAAATATCCCATGTCGTAACTGCCGTCGGGCTTCCTGTAGCCGCCGTAACTCGGCGCCAGCAGATTTCCTGCGGGTCCGGACAGGTACAGATTATTCTTCGGATCACGCCGGCTCTCCAGAAATTCCGCACAGCGTTCAAGTTTGGGAAGATATTTTTCAATCGCTGCAATGTCGTGCCCGATCAGCAGGAGTTCCGCCTGCATCAGGACTCCCGCTGCGGTAAATTCCATCCCCCAGTCGTGAAGGTTTACCCGGCCATCGCCCTGCTTACGGACGACCCACCCCGGCGCGGCGGCATCGCAGAGACAGCCATCCGGAGCTATCCAGTGAAATACATTCTCCGACCCCTGCTTGAAAAGGGAGCTTGTCTTCCCATCGCCCATCTGGTCGAACCACAAATCCTGTGAGTTCTGCAGAAAAGTGATATAAGGCTCATCGTAAATTGGAAGGGCCGAATACGTTGTCCCATAGCTGTTCTGGATCCACCATGCCTTCCATGTCGGCCCTTCTACAAAACCGTTCCACCAGGGAGTATAGAGCATGCTCATATTTTGAAATTCCGGATCCGGTGTGAACATTCGCCGGGCGATATCCAGCAAGTTCAGATATTCCACATCCCCGACACCGGCGTAATGTTTGCCGTCAAAGCGTTGCTTATTCTGCAATGTCATATCCGCTTCCTTTCCTTTGGAGCATCGTTTTGAATGTGGTTACCATTATAACTTCGCAAGCGAATTTCTGTTATGTCCCGGGAGTAGATTTATATATCGTTTTCTGTTATCTTCTTTTAAGACACTTTTGTTGGAGCTTGAAATCGATGCTCGGTGAATTGCACCTGCGTATCCTGGCATACAATAATTTAACCATCGACGAATGTTGGCGATCCGCCGACAACTATGACAGCTATTGGCGAATGTATATCAATAACTGCGACGGCGCCAGCCTTATCCTTCCCGACGAGAAAATGGCCCTCAAAAAGGACGGCGTTTATTTTATTCCTGCCTGGGTTCGTTTTAGCTGCCATAACACTCGTCCGATCCAACACTTTTGCATCCACTTCGACATCCTTAATCTGAGCGATATCGTTATCCGGGAAATCTTTAATCGTCCCTTTCATGTGAAAAACTCTCCGATCCGTTTCAAAACGGTTACAGAAAATTTTCCGAACGGCTGTAAATTCAACCCGGCGGAATTGTGCCTGATCAAATCCATCCTTTACGCAGAATTTCATCGTCTGCTCGCCGGTGAACCCAAAGAAAATATCCATCGGATCGCCCGGTCGATCGATATCGAAAATCGCTTTACCTTTATCCTCCAGCATATCGAAACGCATCTGGCCGATGATCTGAGCGTCCCGCTGCTTGCCCGACTGTCGCATATGAGTTCGGGTCATTTCGCCCATTCCTTCAAAGATCATATCGGACAGAGTCCCGCCCGTTATATTCTGGAACGGCGTATCGCCTCCGCCGCCACCCGTTTGATCTTTTCGCATGATTCGATCGATCGGATCGCCGAAAGTGTCGGATTTACCAATCGTTTTCATTTCTCACGTAATTTCAAAATGATCATGGGAGTAACCCCGGCTGGATATCGGAAAAATGCGCGAGTATAGAAAAAAAGGAAAAAGGGAATCGTCTTAATTCTGTTCGGCGTGTTTTCGTTATCTTGCTTGTTTTTTGTTTCGTTATTTTTTCGGTTCGATACGGACACGCTTTGCCCAGGGATCAACACCGTAAGGGCCTATGATC
>JAAZAW010000099.1 GCA_012514125.1 Phycisphaerae bacterium
CCAGGGCCGGAAGCGCCAGTCCCACAAGGGTCGTCGATTTGGCGGTACACATCACGCTCGCCGCCGCCAGAATAAATCCGATGAACATGGTCCCGCAATCCCCCATAAATATTTTGGCGGGATTGAAATTGAAAAATAAAAATCCGATCAGGCTGCCCAACAGTGCCATCATCATCACCGCCATTACCGGCTGATCGGTATAAAAGGCGAACACCGCAATCACACCGCACGTCACCGCGGCAATCCCTGCCGCCAGTCCGTCAAGTCCATCAATCAAATTGACCGCATTGGTAATTCCGACCACCCAGAAAATTGTTATAGGCCACGACCACCACCCGAAGTTCAAAACCAACCGATCGGTGATCTCGATGTTTTCGATCCGAACGCCATACGCACAAATCACCATGGCCGCCAAAATCTGTGCCATGAATTTCACTCTGGCGCGTAAATCCAGAATATCATCCGTCAGACCTACAAGAAACATCGCAATTCCCGCCCCCAGAAGCGACACCAGTCGAAGCCCGGTTTTGTGAAATGCCTCTCCCAACGCGTTATCCATAAAAAAAAATGGCACCAGCACACCCAGCATCGCCAAAGCTATCGCCACTCCGCCAATTCTCGGAATGGCGGACGCATGTATTTTTCTTACCCCCGGTGTGTCCATAATATTCCATGCCCGCGCCGCACGGACGACCAGCGGCGTCAAAATGACCGCCAGCACGGTTGCCCCCAGGCAAACCAGCGCATAATAAATCCCCATAATTTCCCCCCTTCACGGTCCCCCGACCTTCAGACAATCGATCGAATGAGTTCCCCCGAATCTATTCGATCGGCTCAAGCAAATCCGCTTCGATCTCCATCATCGCCGCCTGACCCAGAATACTCACCTTCAATAAAATCTTTGCCATTTCTCCTCGTTCCACAACCACCCCTTCCAATCCCTTAAAAACGCCCGCCACGATTCGACACCGCTGTCCCTCAACGACATGCGGATAAGGATGGAGTATCGCCCGTTCCACTAACGCCTTCTCGATGGCCGACAATTCCCGGATTAACTTTTTTTGATCGATCACCTCAATCGTCTGGCATAACCGGTTTGTGGTCATCGCCTTGTAACGATCCTCCTCATTGCCGCAGAAAAAAATATACGATGGAAACAGCGGCAGAAAAACTCGTCGCTTTTTCCCGCCGGTCAGAGCGATTTTATCGATCAGAGGAAGAAAATATCCGATCCCGTAATGCAGCAACTCCCAGGCCAGCACCTTTTCACATCGCGATCGGGTATGTGCCACCCGCCACGGCCCAGTCAGTTCTTCTATCGCTGTCGCCCATGGCGCTAACATCGGCGGATTATCCGCAATCTTCAACATGTCCCCCCCTTGCTCGATGCGCAAACTCCGTCCCCGTCGGGAATCAAACGCACGCTATCGCATCCGTAGCCGACATTGACTCATGCAACTCACCCTGGTAAAAACGGATGTTTTCAAATAATCCTGTCTTGCGAACCGTGTTCCAGATGAGAAGTTTCACACGCCGGCAACATTTGTGCCTGTCGATTGTCGAAACTCGCAGTAACCCCCTGTTGACCTTGCAGTTAAAATAGTATTCAACCCTCGAATTAAGACAATCGAATTATCGCGGCATCGTTTAGTTATCCCCCTGAAACAACAGCTCAATCAAAACAGTTTGATTTGTTGCTTCTCCTATTAACTAACACGAATAACCGACCTTGTCAAACAAAAAAATGTCAAGCCCGGGCAGGCATATAAGGCCCGGGCCTGTGAGCTTCTTTGAAGATGAATTGACTGCGGGTCAAGGTGGGTTACCATGCGCCGTACCTGGTTTTCAGGGATAATAAACGGAGGCATCTAATCGATATGAATATCATTCGTAGATGCATCCGTGAATATAATTCAGGTTCCGCCATCCGGGCATTGGAAAACGATTTACCCCATGATTATTCAATTATTTCCAAAGCTCATTAATCGCCGCAACGGTATTTTCAACAAGTAAATCACCCCCATCAGGACCACACAGGGTTGATGCAGGTTTTGAACTATATGACCCCCTTCTATGGCTGCTTTTGTAGGTAAATACCCCCCTCTGCCATTGGCAAGCTGAACAATAAAAGTCTGTTCCGCTTTTGTTCTCGCCTTTATGCGCATGCCGAATTCACAAAACAGTTCAAATGGGTTATTACTCCGTCCATTCTAACTTTGTGGATATAGTCGTTTCAGTTTCACCCGGGCATCTTTGCTGGTAAACTGCCAATCCACCGATTTCTGCCCGGCATTGCGTCGTTGGACCCAGCCCCGGGTCTCCTGCCTCAACCGGTCTATCTCCGCAATCCGTCGCCGCAGACACTGCCGCGTCAGCAAACTCAATTCGATCTCCGCCACGTTCAGCCAACTGCCGTGTTTCGGCGTATAATGAATCTCCAACCGATCCCGCAATCGCTTCGCCTCCACCGGCGAAAAGGCTTCATACAGCGAGGCGATCTTGTGCGTATTCAAATTGTCGCAGATCAAAATCACCTTCGTCGTCTCCGGTCCCTGCTGAACAAACCGCTGACAGACCTCAGTGACGGTATTGAAATGGCAGGAAAAGACCCTGGCGATCTCCTGGCTGGGAAGATGTGACCCATGCTCATCCGCCGCCAGCAAAATGTTGGCGTGTTTGATGCGATACGCCTTATCTTGCCCGCCGGATACCAGCTTCGTTAACCTTTCACGTTCTTCACTTGTCAACGTCACAATATACTTTCGTGTGCCCATGAATTTTGCCCCTCTGCAATAAGAATCCCTATAACAAATTCTATGGGCAACACGATCCATTTATCGTCATGATATTAGGGTGGATACCGAAGGCATCCACCATTTTGTTCATTCGTGGGGGAACATTGACAGCGCCATCCGACGACGCGAGCGGCAGAAAAAAATGGTGGATGTCGGAACATCCACCCTATCTGGCTCGTTGACATGACAACCATCGTTAGCCACGCTGGTTGTCTCAATTTTCAATCCACCGATTTCGGTTAAACCTCCCTATCGACACGTTTAACGATCGATTGAACAACGATTCCAATAAAAAAGCAGGAACCCTCTGAAAAGGGCTCCTGCTTTTTTTATTTATTGAGAGGCGAACCCGCTGGATTAATGGGGGATCGGTGTTCCGTAGTTCTGAATCGCGGTCTGCATGGCCGGGCTCAATTGTTTGATAAGCTCGGCGTTGTACGCCCCCGTTGGCGGGTCGGAAACCGGATTTTTAAAGAGCTGTTGAGCGGCGACCGCGTAGAAACGCGATTGGGCCGCCAGCGATCCTTCTTTGATGGCCGGGTCCACATCGGTCGTAAAGATGGAGATCGTATTGTCGCTGTTGCGGACGATCTCGAAGGTGCGGAACTGCTGGGGCCAATCCCTCAGGGACGAGGTTTCAACCTGCCAGAAGCTCAATTCCGGATGGTCATCCGCATCGGAGGCATTATACGGCATTGCGGTTACTTGGTTGAAGTGACGATGTCCCGCGATCCACAGGAGGAGATTCGGATAGGTATGGAGTTTGGCCAGCAGATCCGTCTGGTTGATATACGCGTGGGCCGACCACCAGCCCATCGCGGAATTCTCCGCTTCGACCGCGATCGGGATGTGGGCCGCGATGATCATGAGCTGATTGGCCGCCTGCCCCGCATCGAGTTCACTCACCAGCCAGTTATACCGTGCCTCATCCAGCGAGCCATGCCCATAGTCGGGGGCATCGAGATAATTGCCATCCGTTTCCGACTGGGTATTGTCGAGGACGATCACCTTGATCGGGACGTCCGGGTTCGGGATGAAGCTGTAACAGGCAAAGCCGTTGCTTGCATCGACCTGATTGAAACCGTGACCGACCGGCGTGGAGGTGGTATTGAAAAATTCGTTCATCCACTCGCTTCGAGTCAGGGATCGGCGGTCCGGATCGGCGGCAAGAACCTTCGGAGGAGAGGTGAAGTCCTCGACGGCTCCGACTCCGATAATATCGCCGTAGACCGTTCTGCCGTCAATGGCGCCCATATAGTACTTGCGTTGGTCCAGGGCGTTGAGGGGATCGACAAAGACATTGCCGGTGCAGAGGATCTCCTCGCCGGTGTAGGTCTCTCGAAGATAATCGTTCACAGGGTAGGTCCCGATCCAGAAGTGATCGTGGTTGCCGAGGGTCTGATACCAGGGGATCGACTTATCCAGCCCCACCGCCTTGAATCGATCCTGATAATCGTTGCGGGGGCCGAAGACCGGATCATCCTTGTCCCCGGAATCGGGGTCGATCTCCCCGCCGTCGAGGACGTCGATATACCAGCGGGTTTCATTATATTGAGTGCTGTTGCAGGCATCGCCCAGCGAGATCCCGAAATCGAAGGGATTTTTCCGGTGCAGGGCGTTGATCGTCTGGACGGCCGCATCGAGCACCTGGGTGCTGTACATCATCACCGGGGAATAGGTCGAAGAAGCCACGCCGCCGCCGCTTTTATAGCCATAGTAGATCACCTGACAGGGAGTTTCTTCATCGGTGATATGGATGTCGGTGATGGCAAAGAAGGTCAGCAGCTTGGCTTTGTTGGTGACGGAGCCCGCCTCGTAGTTCGTCGGCATAAGGTCGGTGACCTTTCCTTCATCGACGCCGTCGCCGTAGTGCCACATGCCATAACCGGCTGCCGCGTACTTGGCAACCTCATAAGGGTAGATCGTATCCAATCCCCAGGGGGTCGCATCCGGTATGATGGTCCTCTGACGCGTCGTATAGACCTCGGAGTCTATCGGATATTCGAAGAATTGGGAGAAATCAAAACCGCATCCGGATAACGCGATCATCAGTACGCCGGCAAAAAGAAGATGAGTAAAAGGTGCAAAAGCGACTCTTTTACATTTCCATTCACATTCCCCTTTACCTCGATCCCCATTCAATCCACAAGAAAGTTTCATAACACAGTTCCTTTTCTAATGACCCATTTATAAAGACCTTTTATCATTCCAGCCCCGATGCGGAATCACGTCGATTCCCTCTACGTCGATGCCGGCCATCCCGAACCCTGATTCATCAAGGCACTATCCCACATCGGCGATATTTTCGCCGGTCTTAAAGACAAAAAACGATTCTCCTC